>JBHLLM010000060.1:0-10913 GCA_048885575.1 Candidatus Hermodarchaeota archaeon | reverse complement strand
TTCTTGCATTTATTACAAGCTCCTTAATCTGAGCAGGTAATTGATCATTTTGCCAGTTTCTTTCGGTCTTGATTGATTTATGCGCACTCTTAACCGCTTTTAATGCATATAACGCAGCACCTAATGAGTGATCGGCCATATGAGCTGTTGCCACAGCATGTCCAACTGAACGTGCTACCAATATCGAAGTTGGGTTAGAGGATTCTCTTGCAACCGAATGTGCCCCTAATGATGCTTCTCTTGCGTCTCCTATCGAAGCGTTTTCTTTTACCCATTCTTTCGCCACCTTGAGGGCATAGATTAATCGTATATCAATTTCTTTTCCGAAAAGGTATAGTACATGTTCAGCGCAATCGCAGCCCCACTGCATTAATTGTTGGTGTTGCTCCTTCTTTAGTAATCCACCACGATGTTCTGCTACAAATCTCTTATCTCGCATCACATAGAACAATATTTTTAATTCAAAATAAAGTTTAATTAACACATTAATAATTTAGCATAATTCTTAATATTAATTTAAAATCTCCAATCAACTTTAACATATTTTTAGAAAATCAATACACCTAATAATTAATAATAAAGTGCTTAAGTATAATAAAATAAAGCCATGAAATTTTATTTTTATAAAATATTATAATATTTAGTTGCAAAAATGAGTCAGAATTCAATAATTATAAAAGGTGCGCGTTAAAATAATTTAAAAAATATTGACATCGTCATCCCGAGAAACAAATTAGTTAATTGACCTCAAGATCTGATAGAAATTCCATATTTAATTTTCATTATATATTTTAATAGAATATAATGATAATTCTTCATTTAATGAATATTACATAAATATTGAAAAATAATGGGATTGAATATATTATTAGTGAATCCAAATAGGTTTAAAAACCCCCCAGTTATCCCCATTGGTCTAGAATATCTTTCTATTGCTTTAAAAAAATATAATCATACTGTTGATATATTAGATTTATGCTTTTGTGAATTTCCAAAAGAAGAATTAGCTGATGTTCTAAAGAAAAAGTCATATGATCTTGTAGGATTTTCAATACGTAATATAGATTCTTTGGGTTATTTTAATAATGAATTTTTTTTACCATCTATAAAACGCCTGGTAGACTATGTTAAAAAATTCAACATACCTATAGTTCTCGGAGGTTCAGGATTTTCTGCTATGCCAACTGAAATCTTAAATTATCTGAATGCGGATTATGGGATAATAGGACCAGGTGAAGAGACCTTTCCTCTATTTTTAGAGTTATTACAATCTAAAAAAATTAAAAACCCAATATTGGATGGATGGCAGAATTATTCAGATAAAGAATTAATAAATTTTCGTGGAAAAGAGTTTGATTATGCTAATTATCTATCACACACAGATGTTGTTGGTTTTGAAACACATAAAGGTTGCTTAGAAAAATGCCCTTACTGTGTTAATTCAAACACCCAAACTTGGTATAAATCAATCCATAGTATTATAGAAGAACTAAAATATATTGTTGATCAGGGTTATACTCACTTTGAGTTATGTGATAATGAATTTAACTCAGATTTAGATTTTTCAATCGAGTTTTGCAAAGCTTTAATCGAGGCTAATCTTCCTTTAAAATGGAAGCTTTTTATGAAACCTTCTCCTTATAATAGAGAACTATTTAAATTACTACATAAAACTAATGCTTATAGAATATCTATTAATGTTAACAGTGACACAGAAATTCAAGAATTATGTGATTATTCATATTATGATTTAAAGAATATAATTAATTATTGTAATGAATACGATATAGAATTAGCAATTGACTCATTAGTTGGCTACCCATATGAATCACTTGAATCTATAAAAAACATGATTAATTTTTTTAGAAGCCATAGACCCTCTACAATAAGCGTTGATCCTTACTTTCGAGTATATGAACACACTGAATTAGCAAATTTGATTAGAAATGATACTTTTTTACAGGAGAGATTGATAAAACCTTATTCCGAAGATTTACAATTCTTGGAACCTAACTTTTATAATCAATTTAGTCATCACGTAATAGAAGAATTGATTTCAGATGATAATTTGTTTAGAATTGCCTGGTTCTCTCCAGAATTAGAATCACAATAGTGTTTAGAAGTAAAATAATAGTTGGATTATAATTCTTCTTTTAAGGTCAATTTTCATCTTTTTTCTCCTAATGAGAAATTAATCCATTAGTATCTTTCTTAACTTTTAAATTTATATTTTACGTTCACCAATCAAATTATCAGTATTATTAGAAATTCGATACACCTAAGGACTAAAAATACACAATTTAAGGTTTATAATATAAAGCAGTGAAATTTTTGTTGTATCAAATATTACAATAATTAGTTATAAACATGAGTCAGAATTCAATCATTATAAAAGGAGCAAGGCAGAATAATCTTAAAAATATAGATGTTGTAATTCCACGCAATAAGTTAGTAATTATAACCGGTATAAGCGGTAGTGGCAAGTCAAGCTTAGCAATGGACACATTATACGCAGAAGGTCAAAGAAGATTTTTGGAATCCTTATCTAGTTATGCTAGACAATTTCTTGGAGAAATGGATAAACCGGATGTAGACTCAATCGAAGGATTATCTCCTGCAATAGCTATTGAACAAAAACCTCTATCAAAAAATCCTCGCAGTACTGTTGGAACAGTTACAGAAATATACGATTATTATCGGCTACTATTTGCTAATATTGGAATCCCACACTGTCCGAATTGTGGTAAAGAAATCAGACCGCAAACTCCTCAACAAATAATCCAACAAATTCTAGACGAGGTTGGGGAGAATCAAAAGTTCATTATTAAAGCCCCAATTATTCGCGATCGAAAAGGTGAATATAAAGACCTTCTCGGGGACCTGAAAAAACAAGGATACGTGAGAGTAGAAGTAGATAATATTCTTTATACCTTAGATGAAGAAATCTCTATGGAAAAGAATGTAAAACATAACATCAGCGTAATCGTAGATAGACTCGTTATGAAAGGCGATATTAAAACAAGGTTGGCTGATTCAATTGAAACAGCATTAGAATTGACTGATGGAATTGTAGTTGTAGAAGTTCTCGATATAGGAGAACAAATTTATTCTGAACACTTAGCGTGCGTTGATTGTGGTATATCATTTCCTCCAATTGATCATAAAATGTTTTCTTTTAATATTCCTCATGGAAGTTGCAAATACTGTAGTGGGTTAGGAACTGTTATGGAATTTGACTATGCTTTAGTATTGGGAAATGATTTAGATGCACCAATTGAAGAATCACCCATAAGAAATATTCCTGGTTTTGGTTCGTTAACTGGATATTCTTGGCAATCAATCACTCAAGTTGCTAAACATTATGGATTTGATACCGATAAAACAGCAATTAAAGATATTGATCCTAAAAAGTTACATAAATTATTGTTTGGAACAGATGACGAGGTAATCGAATTTTATTACGAAAGCGACAATAATGGATATAGAAATAATAAAAGCGAGATAAAGTCGACATATCAAGTAGCCAGACCTTTTGAAGGGATCATTCCTATGTTGCACAGAAGATACATGGACACCCGCTCCGAATGGGCTCGTGATACATACGAAAGTTTCATGAATCAAATTGATTGTCCTCAGTGTGGTGGTCAAAGGTTAAAACCTGAAAGCCTTTCTGTTCTTATCGATAACATTAATATTGCTAAATTATCTGATTTAGCAGTTAAAGATTCATTGAATTTTTTTAAAAATTTACATTTGGACGATCTCCAGAAGACAATAGTTAAAGATGTTCTGAAGGAAATATTAGATAGGTTATCCTTTTTGGAAAATGTTGGATTAGATTACATTAGTTTAAGTCGCAGATCCCACACTCTCTCAGTAGGAGAAGCCGAAAGAATTAGATTGGCAACTCAGTTAGGGTCGAGCCTAGTTGGAGTTTTATATGTTCTAGATGAACCCTCCGTAGGTTTACACCAACGAGACATCTCACGTTTAATAGATATGTTGAAAAAATTAAGAGATTTGGGCAATACAGTTATAGTAGTAGAACATGACGATGAAATTATGCGCAATGCTGATCATATTATTGATCTTGGACCTCTAGCTGGTGAAAGTGGTGGAGAAATTGTAGCAGAAGGTCCTTTAGATACAATTTTAAAAGCAAAAACACTCACGGGAAAATATTTATCCGGCAAAAAAAAGATTGAAGTCCCAAAAACAAGAAGAACTATTGATAATAACTTTCTAGAAATTTTAGGAGCTAGAGAAAACAACCTAAAGAATATTAAAGTCAAAATTCCACTTGGTGTTTTTACCTGTATCACAGGTGTTTCTGGAGCAGGAAAAACAAGCTTAATAATCGATTGCCTTTATAAAGGATTGCATAATTTAGTTAATACGCGTAGTTCTCGACTAACAACCGGTGATTTTGACGAAATTAAAGGATACGAAACAATTGATAAAATAATTAATATAGATCAATCTCCAATTGGGAGAACACCTCGTTCCGTACCCGCTACTTATACAAAAGCGTTAGATTATATTAGAGACTTGTTTGCTAAGCTTGAAGAATCAAGAGAGAGAGGGTATAAGAAAGGAAGATTTAGCTTTAATACCAAAACAGGTCATTGTAAAAAGTGTACAGGAACTGGATTTATTCTTAAAGAAATGTACTTTCTTCCAGATGTTTATATTAAATGTGATTTATGCAACGGTCTTAGGTACAACGCTGAGACCTTAGAGATAAGATATAAGGGAAAAACGATTTCTGATGTTTTAAAAATGACTTTTCATCAAGCTCTTGAATTTTTCGATAAAATTCCTAACTTAAAACAAACTTTAAAAACCGTGGTAGATGTAGGACTAGGATATCTAGAATTAGGTCAATCTTCAACAACTTTGAGTGGGGGTGAATCTCAGCGCTTGAAAATTGCTAGAGAACTAAGAAAATCAAATACAGGAAATACATTATACATCTTAGATGAACCAACTACAGGATTGCATATGTACGATATCCAATTTTTATTAAAGGTGCTTCACAGATTAGTAGATAAAGGTAATACCGTAATTATTATTGAACATAATATGGAAATTATCAAATCTGTGGATTATCTTATTGATTTGGGTCCCGAAGGAGGAGAAAAAGGGGGGAATGTAGTAGTAATGGGGTCTCCCGAGAATATTATTAAAAATAAAAAATCGTATACAGCGAAATATCTTAAAAACTATTTAAATAAAATTTAAGTGATCAAATATTATTGTTAGTTTTTAGAGCTAATTCAATAAAATCTATATCCTAAGATAATTTTTTTAATTATGATAATTGGATAGATTTAAGTAATCTAATTAAAATAGAAGTGAATGAAGATGAGCGCTAAATCGAGTGAGAAAATTATTAGGGCTCCTATTGTTTCGATTTTGGGTCACATTGACCACGGAAAAACAAGTCTTTTAGATTATGTTCGAGGAACCATAGTACAACAGAGAGAAGCTGCAGGAATTACCCAACATATAGGCGCATCTTATTTTCCAACTAAAGATATTAAAGATTTTTTAAGGAAATCGAAGCAAGAGTTTGCCGAGAAAGATATTCAATTGCCCGGAATTCTGATAGTAGATACACCAGGTCATGCTGCATTTATGAATCTTCGGAGGAGAGGTGGAGCTGTTGCAGATATAGCTATATTGGTTATAGATGTGACAGCAGGAAATATGCCGATAACTTGGGAATCCGTTAGAATTTTAAGAGAAAGAAAAGTCCCTTTTGTTATTGCCGCGAATAAAATAGATAGAATATCAGGGTGGAAGTCAATCGAAGATGCTGATTTTTTAGATTCATATAATAAGCAAAAACCTCATACAAGAGACTTTCTTGACGAAAAATTAATTCAAATCGGCGTAGATTTCCTACAAGAAGGTTTCAAAGGAATAGATCGGTACGATAAAATTAATGATTTTACAAAAAAAGTGGCTATAGTACCTACGAGTGCCAAAACCGGCGAGGGAATTTCGACATTGTTGATGGTTTTAATGGGGTTAGTACAACAATTTTTAACTGATAATTTGAAATTTAGCGAAGGGCCCGCAAAAGGTGTAGTTTTAGAGGTGAAGAAAGAAAAAGGACAAGCAATAACTATGGATGTCCTAATTTACGACGGAGTTATCAAGAAAGGCGAAGAATTCATTGTTGGTGGTTTAGAAAAACCTATTAAGTCAAAAGTAAGAGCACTACTCTTGCCGAAACCTTTAGATGAGATTAGAGATCCTCGACAAAAATTTGATTCTGTTGATATAGTAAGTGCGGCAGCTGGAATTAAAATACTAGCTCCTAGTATTGATGATGTTGTAGCAGGATCCCCTTTCAGAGGTATTGGTGATCCATCGCAAGAAGAAATTGTATATAACGAAATAGAATCGGAAGTAGAAAGTATTCGAATTAAAACGGATAAAGCTGGTGTAGTTTTGAAAGCAGATACCTTAGGTTCTCTTGAAGCACTAGAAAATCATTTTACAAAAAATGATGTGAAAATAAGTATTGCCGATGTAGGCCCAATTAAAAAAGAGGATGTTATGAATGCGAATTTAGTTAAAAATCTCGATCCTTATTCTGCAGCGGTTTTAGGATTTAATGTGGCTATTTTACCCGAAGCAAAAGAACAAGCTATAACTGACAATATTAGAATTTTCACAAATAATGTCATTTACAGATTACTGGAAGATTATGTTGAATATTCGGAAATAAGAAAGGCTGAAGATACCGCAAAAGGCTTAAGCGAATTAGTATTACCTGCAAAGCTAAGAATGATGCCCGAATTCATTTTTAGAAATTCAGATCCCGCAGTTTTCGGTGTGCATGTTGAAGCGGGTACATTATATCCAAAAGTAACTTTAATAACAGCAGACGGAAAGAAAGCAAGAAGAGTTCACCAAATTCAAGATAAGGGGAAAACTTTAGAAAAAGCTGAAAAAGACTCTGAAGTAGCTATTTCCATTCGCGGCATAGAAATCGGAAGAGATATCAACAAAGACGAAACTTTATTCGTGAATATACCCGAATCTCATGTAAGGCAACTTATGGGTAAATTTCTTGATGAACTCACGGTAGATCAAAAACAGGCTTTACGAGAATATATTATCCTCCAAAGATCAATACAACACCCTTGGTGGGGTATGTGATGATTGAAATTAGAACCAATTACCATTGATCAAAATAAAAATAAATATTATTTATTTGAATTGTAGAATAAATTTTTATTTTGACTTTAATTTACTATATATAAATTATTAAAATCTAAAGTTATAATTAAATGAGAAGAATATCTGAGTTTTATTGGGGTTTAATATTTCTATCATCTAGTATTTGGATATGTCTGGTTTCAATATGGAAATTTCTTGTTTACGTAGATTTTATGGTGATAGTAATATTCGAATGGGCTGAAGTTATAATGTTAATTATTAATTTGGCATTTGGGTTTGCGTTCTTAGGTGCATCAATATATAGCTTTTATTTAACAAGAACTGACACTACCGGTGAAAAGACAAATGAACTTTGGATTAAAATCGCTCTTCTTATATTTTTAGCCTACAGTGCATATGCAGTATATGGTTCTATCGATTTAATTATTCGCTGGTCCTAAAAATTAAATTTGGCAGTTAAGTGGATAATAAATCTTTTTTTTGAACATTTTTATTGTGATATTGTTAATAGCTAATTCTTTTAGAATTACGAATGAAAAGATTACACCTAAAATTATTCTATAGGATTAACAATAAAAATTATAAAGTTTATTAGTTTTGAAAATCATAAAACACAAAACAGTTCAATTTAAATCTTAGGAAATAAAATGCGTAAAAAAATAATTCTATTCCTATCTGGAACTATTATTGGTGTTTGTTTATTACTAGCTAGTGGAAAAGCAAAAGCACATAGTCCAATTAATATGAGTTTAAACTATGATTTAAACACTCATATTCTTGAGGTTTCAATAACTCATCCAGTTTCAGATCCATATACCCATTTTATTTATATGCTAGATATAAGTGTAAATAATGTAACTGAAACTCATTATGAAATCTATCAGCCAAATCCTAACAGATTTTCGTATTACTATCCTTTATCAGCAAATCTTGGAGATCTGATTGAAGTAACAGCTTATTGTACCGACGGTGGATCTATAACAAGATTCCTCATAGTTGAAGAACCTACTATTCCTGGATATTTTGGAACATACTTTATTATAGGATTCACTATAATTTTACTGCTATCATTCGTCAGAAAAAAAATAGAAAAAGTGGCTAAATAGAGAATTTGTTTGAAAGTTAAAGTTTATAGGATAAAAATACTTAAGTCCATTGAATTTATTTAAATTCTCAATACCTTTATATAATAACAACAACTTTCACTTTAATTAAATCTCTCAAACACCTCATTCATGACTTCAATAAATGATATCTTTAAAGAAGTTCTAGAAAATATATCTCCAACCCAGGAAGAACTTACTTTAATCGATGATATCACCAAAATACTTAAAACATTATTGGATAATAAAGCTCAGGAACTAAACATCAATTATACAAAGATTGAACCTCAAGGCTCAACAGGAATCAAACAAACTCAATTGAAAAACGATTTTGATATTGACTTATTTGTAGGACTTGATTATCAGTTATACAAGCCAAAATACGATACTATGAGTAAAAATCAATTAAAAAAAGAATCTAAAAAGGATTTTCTTTATTTATGCAATAATTGGATCATAAAATCACTAACTCTAAAAGAATTCCACCATCCGCGACTCCTCTACGCTGAACATCCATATGTAACCGTAGATTATCTTGTTAAGAATCTATCAATCAAGATTGATATAGTTCTTTTCTTTGATTTAGAGTTAGAATATATAATGAATAATGGACCTGTAACAGCAGTGGATAGGTCGCCTTGGCACGGTCGTTTTGTAAAAAACAATTTGTCTCAAAAACAAAAAAATGATGTAAGGTTGCTAAAACAGTTTTTTAAAGCTAATCATTGTTATGGTGATAAAAGTGCAGTAGGAAAAGTAGGTTTTATTGGCTATAGTGCAGAACTTTTAATCCATCATTATCAAAATCTACAAAATTTGTTTTTTAATTTCGCTAAGCTTAAAGATAATCCTATTGACAATCACAATAGACCAAATAATAAGCTAAGAAAGATTCAGCATTTTCAAAACGATTATCTTATCATAATCGACCCTATCGATAAGAACCGAAATGTGGCTTCCGCAATATCAGAAAAAGCGTATAAATATTGTAAACAAAGAATAGGGGAATTCTTAAGCAACCCGGATATAGATTTCTTTTTATTAAAGAATATTCCTGAGATTGATACCGCTACAATAGATAACTCTCTTCTTGATAAAATATTTATTATAGAATTAAAAAATGAAAACAGCGAGATTCATTACACAATTAATCGAGATAAATTATACTCCATTGGAGATACCATTAAGGCAAACGGAGAAAAAGAATTTTCACACGCAGAACGATTTGGACAAATTGAATTCGAAGTCTATTTTGAACAAGATCTAGAGGAATACAATATAGCTATTTACTGCGAAAAGCCTGAAATAGCTAAGGAATATTTACGACGAGGTCCCCCAAGTAAAGATAAAGTTCATTCTAAGAAGTTCATCAAAAAGAATCCTCACTATTTTGAGAAAGATGGTTTCTTGTGGGTAAAATCTATAAGGGAATATTCCTCATTTCAAGATTTCTTAAGAGCCATTATCAAAGATAAAATCCCTGATAATTTGAGAATTGTTAATGTATCAAACCTTAAGGGGATAAAAACATTATCAGGAAAAAGATCCGTTTATGTATTACTTAATATGGTCTTACCTTTTACTTAAATGGCTCTTCTTTGGTCCATCAGAGTTTTTTAATCGGTTCAATGGAAGTTTAAAAATCCATTTAAAGTTTGGTAGTAAAAACTAATTATGTATTCTTACCTTACTTTAATTAAGAATAAAACACAAAAAAAGAAAAAGAAAAAAAAAGAGGTAAAAACTCATGGAAGGAACCAAGATAAAAGAAGCTAAATTGAAAAGCTTCAAGCCTGAGATTTATGTATTAAGATTTTAATATCTTTTATTTTTAAATTATTTTTAAACAACCAAAAAAGAAGGAAAAAAAATGAACAAGTTTGAAAAAAAGATGATAATAATAAGAAGCGCGGGAACCATTTTTGCGCGTTTAGACTTTTAGCTAAGATTTTTTATAGAATGATTCTATTTTTTGACTGACTCAAATATTTTAAATAAATTAATCGTCTTATATCTCCATTTGAAATGTTTTTATTTATGTTTTTAACCTACTTAGTTAAGTCTTTATAGACTTGATATTTTATTTGTTAATGAAAATAATTATAAGAGCAAGTAGTAGATTGCTTTTTCCATAAAATTTTTATGATTTTATAAATTTACTTTAGTGAATTTAAAAATTATTTTTTATAATTTCACAGCTTAATGCTATAACTTGTAAATTTAAAGAGTGAATATAATGGTTAAAGTAAAAAATCCCGACGAGATTGCGCATTTAATTACTGCCGGTTCATATGAGAAAAAGCGCCTTTTTTCAATTGTTGCTCATATTGACCACGGGAAGACGACAGCAAGCGATTACTTGCTAAGACGAGCAGGTTTGATGAGAGAAGAAGACGCAGGACAGCTCCAGATGACAGATTCTGACGAAGAAGAGCAAGCCAGAGGCATAACTATTTTCACGAGTGTTGTTCTTCTATCATTCAATGACCCAAGAAAACCAAATGACGACGAGCCATACATACTTCAAATTAACGATACCCCGGGTCATATATCCTTTACCGGAGAAGTGTCACGCGCTCTTCGAGGGAGTGACGGCGCTATAATTCTCGTTGATGC
>JBHLLM010000059.1:0-10948 GCA_048885575.1 Candidatus Hermodarchaeota archaeon | reverse complement strand
GACATTAGCGAGATAGCGATCAATGATTTCTTGTGTATGGGAATAGCTAACATAAACGCTTGGAGTAGCAATATAACCCCTTTTTAGCATTTCTTGGGTAAATAGTGTTTTTAATTCTTGCTGATTCTCGTAATTAAACGAGAAAGTAACTAATGCGTGAGGAGGAAGTATGGTGATATCAAGATCTTGTTTATTAGCTAATCTTTTCCACCCTTCACTGATAATGCCTCCGATTTTATCCAAATGAGCGGGAACTTTTTTATCTTGCATTTTATTAATGGTTGCGATCGCGGCTGCAGGACCAACTCTTTCAGTCCAATACGTACTACTTATAAAACTCCTCTGTGCACTATCCATTATATCTGCTTTACCAATAACAGCAGCCATCGGATATCCATTACTCATCGCTTTAGCCACTGCCATTATATCTGGATTGACATTATACAAGAGATGGGCCCCACCTACTGTTAATCTCCACGCTGAAGTAATTTCATCAAAAATTAAGACTGCCCCAATTTCATCAGCGATCTTTCTAACTTTATGTAGGAAGTTATCTCGCGGCTCTTGATGCCTTATGGGTTCAACGATTATGACACCTATATCATTTTCGTCAACAATTGCTTCTAGTTTTTCTATGGAATTATATTCAAAGGGTATAGCAGTTTTAATCATACTTCTCGGTACTCCTTTAGGTTCGAGTCCTGGTAGAAGATGTCCATCTAGATTAGCATTATGAGCCAGATTACTTGAAATATACCAATCTTGCCAGCCATGATACCCACAAAATGCTATTATGTCTTTATTTGTAAATGTTCTTGCTATTCTGACAGCAATAGCCATAATCTCCCCCCCAGTTCTGGCATAACGTACAGAATCTGCCCAAGGATGGATTTTTAATAATAATTCAGCTAATTCAACCTCCTCAGGACTATTCAAAGTGGTCATCGATCCAGCATCAATAACCTTTTTTACAGCATTATTAACGTCCTCATCAGTATAACCGAGTGTACAAGCACCAACTCCCATAATGGACATATCAACGAATTTATTATCATCTAAATCCCATATTTCAACACCTTTGGCTCTTTTATAGTAAGAAGGCCATCTATCTGGCAAGAACATTTCTGATCTCTTGCTTAATAATTGTGTCCCTCCTGGGATTAACTTTTTTGCTTTATTCCATAATGAAATTCCTTTTTCAATATTAATTTATATTCACCCTTTAAATAATACATTTTAAGTATTGATTACTTTATCTTCTTTTAACGATTTAAAATATCCCTCATTACGCTTATATTGAGCATTAATTTTCAATAAATTTGGATTCTGATTGATGAAATTTATAATATCCTTTAACTCAAATTTAGTCCAACTATCGTGAAAATGTTCAATGATTTTTGAAATTAATATAAAATCTTCTTTAGTATCAACTGTCAAGCGTATATTAGAGAGATCCTTATCGTTTTGAAAATTTTCTATGTTAAATAGTTTGGGATTGTTGTAAATAAAAGGGGTCACATGTTCTTTTTCAGAATTTAATTTAGCAGTTTTCCAAGATGTTTCCAAAGCTTTAAATGTAAATATTTCTATGTCAAATCCATCAGGAAATGTTGGAGGATGCACATTAGATAAATAATCGAAATCATTCTTTAAGAAAATCTCTAAACCTCGATCAATAAGCGTTGAGTCTATCAATGGGCAATCTGCCGTAATTCTAACAATGATTTCGCCATTATAACATTTGGCAGTTTGATAGAAACGATCAAGAACATTAATTTCATCACCAGCATAATAATCTATCTTTTGTTCTTTTAAATAATCTAACAAAGGTTTATTTGAATTTGATGTGGAAGTCGCAATTATAATACGATTCGGAGTTTTAACTAGTTCCAATCTTCTTAATAGATACCATAATAACGGTTTATTTTGTATTGTAAGAAGGACTTTACCCGGAAGTCTCGTAGATGCATATCGAGCTTGACAAATGATCAGAGTATTTTTCAATTTATTCTAAATTATCTTTATTATTTTGTAAGATAATAGTACTTAATATTTTATTAAATTTATTTAAATTGCGGATTCCATAATGAAGGATTTATGAGATAATCAGGTAGGGCTGAAAATTCTTCAGTTATCCTTTCACATAGTTGAGAGTTTAAGGGTTTTGTTTTTAATAATTTTACATTCTCATCTATTTGTTCCAAATTTTCAGCGCCAATTACTAAACTGGTTATTTCTGGTAAATCTCGAACGAAAGAAAATGCCATCTCACTGATTTTGGTGTCATATTCCTTTGCTAAAGCTCTCAATTTTTTTAGAGGTATTTCAGCCATATTCATATTTAAGGGTAAATTATTAGGATCAAGAAAAAATAATCCTTGTAAATAGATACTTCGAGCAAGTACAATATAATTATGATTTTTAAGAGTTTTTAATAAATTTGAGATGATAAGCCTTTGATCAAAAAGATTAATAGGAACTTGGATGACATCAATTTCTTTGAAAGTTAAAGATTCTTTTACTTCTTCTGGAGTATAGGCTGAGATGCCATACTTTTCTATCAATCCTTCTTGCTTAATTTGATTTAAACATTCGAAGACCAAGCCATGCTTTATAAACATATCTGATGTGTTATGTACGAGATAAATTGGGATTTTATTTATTTTTAAATTGCTTAATGATATTTTCACATGTTGTTTTATTTGATTGTAGATACTTTCAAATGAAATCTCTTGTTTTGTATTAATTGCAGGTAATTTTGTTATAATAAAAGGATCTATATTTCTGTTTAAGGCAAATGATCCTATAATATTTTCACTATCTCCATAAACCGGAGCGGTATCAAAAGAGTTAATCCCTTTATTCCAAGCATAAGTTAAGATTTTAATAGATGTGGCAAAATCGGGTTTTCCTATAGCATTTGCAATCCCATATTCCAATCCTAATTGTGCAGTCCCTAGGGTAATTTTAGATATTTTCATCCAGATTACAGAAATCAACTATTTAATTATAATCTAATTTATTTCACTAATAACAAAAAAAATGTTTAATTTTGATGCCCTGATTTTTTCTCTTTTTATAAGGGAAAAAGGGGGTAGGAATCATTTCATATCGAAATCCCGCCTGCTTAATAGCATTAACCCATTGATAATTTGCGTAAGTTCGATCTCCTAAATATGGATCGTACAAAATATGTCCCGCAGAAATAGCTTGTTCAAACTCAGTGATTTTTTTTCTAAATATTTTAAGTAAAATGAAGAAATTTATCTTTAAAAGCATAATAAAATATTTAGTGAATGGGTAAGGTGTTTCATTTAATATATATAATTTTCCTCCTTTTCTAAGAACTCTCCTCAATTCTCGCATTAAGGAAAATAAATTATCAGCGTGATGAAGAGCAGAGCTTGCAACAATTAAATCATAATGACCATCTTCAACTAATAAAGGTTGAAATAATCCTAAAATAGGATTAATTTTAGAGATTTTTCCTCCCATAATTCTTACTACTTCATGTAACATTAGATTTAGATTTTTTTCATCGGAATCAAGAACATCTATACTAGAAATATTATTAAATTGAGATAAAAACGCACTTAACCAACCTGTTCCAGCTCCTAAATCAAGTACTTTAAGGTTTGTTTTAAAATTCGTAATTTCATCCCAATTTAAATAAATAACTGCATCATAATAATTCCCGTCTTCCTTTAAAGCTTTAACATGTTCTTGAGGATTTGACCAAATAGAATAATCAGAAGAATAAAATTTTTTAACATTTTTACCCCAATCACTGGAAATTCGGTTCATTTGGTTAGGGATCCAATTCTCCATCTATAAAATTCTCCAATTATTTGAATTATTGTACTTTATTTTTCATAATTATAAAAAGATATCCACTAAATTTAGAACTTCTAGATTCATGAAATAATTTGGAAATGACCGTCGTTAGGGCTAAAAAAATAATGCTGTATATCCTTTTTTTAATGGGATTGAAATTGAATAATGTAGGCTCAAAACCTCCTATATAACCCATAAAGACTAGGTTTAATTCTCTATTTTTCGCAAATTCTAAATAGAAATTTTTTTTCATCGTGGTTAGGTTATGGGTACTAAGAATCTTTTCTTGCGGTTCAAGATATTTATCTATGTTCTTCTGTAGATATCTATTAATACCTGTAAAATTTGGAACACCAATTATGAGAAATCCTTCTTCTTTTAGAATTGATAGGTGTTTATCTAGTATTGAAATTGGATCTTTAAAATGCTCAATAAACCCGAGCGACATTACAATGTCATATTTTTCATCGATATGTGAAGTGGAAAAATCTTCTTTCAAAACTTTATAAGATTTACTTGATATTTGGCATTTTTCAAAATTTTCAATTGTCTTTTTTACGCCAGATTCTAAATATTCAATCCCGTGAATGATATAATTTAGTTCTTCATAGAAGAATACTAACCATTTTCCAACAGCACAACCTATTTCTAAAACCTTCTTATCATAATTAGCTTTGGGTATGTAGTCCTTAATTGTTTCGGAAATGATTCGATCGAGTTTGGAATCTTTAGAAATTCTATTTGGAAGCTCAATATTGTCCCAAAATTTATTCCAAAAATCTTTCTCTGTTAGTTTCATCTTCAATAAATGTCAAAATTATGCAAAAAATCTAATAATTTCTATTATATGATCCACCCATATTTACATGAAAATTTATTATTTACTATTTATTATCTAAAGAATGTAGTTGTAAGTGATTCAATTGAAAAAAAAGCTATTAATCTACACAGAAAATTATATTTTCGGCGGATTAGAAAAATTCCTATTTGATTTAATAGAAAACATAAAAGATGTTGATATTTTTCTGATTTTTAATGATGACAATTCAAGAATTAAAGATTTTGCTTTAAAAAATTCAAATAGTTTTGAATTAGCTTATATTAAAAAATTAATTTCATTAAAAACTTCTCATAATCGGTTCATTCAATTAATATATAAGATAGTTTTTCAGTTCAAGCTATATGTTTATCGAATAATTAATCACTTTTACTTAAAAAAATTACTTATGAAATACTTGGATTACCAAAATCTTCTCATTATTAACGGAGGGTATCCTGCTGCTGAATCTTGCAGGATTGCGGCAATTGTGGGAAAAAAGTTAGGATTTAAGAATATCCTCTTTACAATCTTAAGCACACCCCAAGATTATTCTAAAATTAAAATCGTTCAATTTTTAGAAAAGCGCCATCATAAGAAAGTTTTTAATTCTGTTAATTATTTTATCGGGAATTGTGATTTGACAAAAAATGAATTATATGAAAAATATAAGTTTGAATCAAAGAAACTTAAAACTATATATACAGGAATAGAAGTTAGGGATTATAAGAAAAAAACAACTCACCTACAAAATGATTTTATATCTCTGAAAAAAAAACTGGACGAAATATGGATTGGAACTGTTGGTTATTTATATGACATAAAAGGTCATAAATTCTTAATAGAATCCTTAAAATATTTGGATCTTAAAAAGTTGAATTTACATTGCTTAATTGTTGGAGATGGCCCCAATTTAAAAAGCTTACTAAATTTAATAAGAGAGAATGGATTGGAAAATCATGTGATCATTACAGGAAAATATCCCTATCTAATTGATGATATCTATTCTTTTATTGATATATTTGTGTTTCCATCTTTACAAGAGGGGTTACCTTATACAGTTTCTGAGGCCATGATGTTTAAATTACCAATAGTATCTACAGAGGTGGGAGGAATACCAGAGCAAATTCAAAACTATGTAAATGGAATTTTAATTGAACCTAAAAAATCAATAGAAATTGCTAATGCTTTGGAAAAATTAATTAGTATGAGAGATCAATGGGAAAAAATTGGTATGAATAACTATGAAAAAGTAAAAGCACTTTTTTCAATTGATCGTATGATAAACGAATACTTTAAGTTATTGAAGTAAGTATTATAATTGTCGCTTGATATCTCAATTTTCAATAAGCTCCTTAATAAAGCTGAGATCAAAAGGTGATTTTACGAATCTGTTAAATATTGTTGGTTTGAGTTTTATTTTATCTTCCAATATATTTTTCAATTCTTCCTCGCTTTTTGCCACGGGAATTTCATCATACGATCCATCAAAAGGTGGAACTACTTCAAAATTAGTATAATCAATTTCATCAATACAAGGTTCAAATATGACATAATTTACTCCGTAATAAATAGATTCTAAAAAGACTGTTGATGATGGTCCTATAACGAGAGTTGCTTTATTTAGAGAATCACTTAGTAGATCTGTGTCCGCTCTAAAAAAATCTTTATCAATAAATTTATAATACCAAGAGATATTCTCACTTGGATGTGGTCGCAACCGAACAGATTTTATCCCTAGAGTCTTTAATACCTTTTGAATTTGGAGTAAATAAACAATCAAATTTCCACGATCATATAAACGTATTTTATCACTAGTTTGGGACCCTGGTAAGGATTTTGTAATAATAAGGATATTGTCAAAACTAAATCTCACACTTTTAACATCAAAATCCTTGTAATATGGATGACCACTTACGAATATTTTGTCTTTAGAAAAACCAGCTTTAACATATAGATTTTTGATTTCCTCCCCCCAAACTATTAAATAATCGCTTCGATTTTCATCAATATGGTTGAATCTACACGGAAGTCCGTGTAAAAATATAAAACTGGGTTTATCAATTTCTTTAAATATTTTTATTGTGAAATTTTCCATGAAAGAGATATCATTTGGAACAAATAAAGCCAAGATATTCTGTTTGTTATAAAAATCCGTCATTTCTTTTTGGTATGATTTTAAAGTTTTAAGAAATTTTGGAGAGATGATATCGGAGAAATTCTTATTTAGGACGAAGTCCTTAATAAAGTTTGTTTTGTTTAATAATGAAATGTTCGCACAGAGTTTTTGGCGATAAACAGGAGCCCATATGGGACGGTAAACATTATATCCTAAAGCTTTAATTTCAGAATTGACTGTAAAATATGAATTTGATATTATTTTAGGTTCTTGCTTTATGTACTTACGATTTCTTAAAATATTCAAACGGATATTGTATTTTATAAATTGCTCTTTTAAACTCGATTTTATGCTTTTTTTAAAGTGTATTGTCTTTTCTCGTGGATTTATGAAGTGATCACCATAGTAATAAACCAAGCAACCAATATCAAAATAAAGGGAATCAAATAGATCAACATCAAAGACTTTATTTTCTTTCAAGTAATCGATCAATGAAACTTCTGGCATAATTTATCATATTTATTATAATTAAATAAATTTTTGATGAAGTTAATGTTATTAAAGAAGTGAAACAATTCAGAATGATGATTTTTAAAAAGAGGGTTAAAAAAATAAATTAATTAGAAAATAAAAATTCAAATAATAATATGAAAGAGCAATTAATTGTACGTGTTGTAGTTCGGCTATTCATAACAATTTTCAGTCTTTTGGTAAGTTATTTCTTACTTCTAAAGCTCAATGTAGAACTAATCGGGATAATTGCATTTTCAACCAGTTTAATCGGATTATTTACTCTTTTTAAAGATCTGGGTTTTGGTCTGATTTATTTTCAACACAATTCAGATAAAGATTTTGATGAATATTTTAGTATTTACTTTTTTCTCCAAACGGTTACTACTTTTATAAATTTCACTCCCTTATTTGTTATGATTTTCTTTTTAAATCTGGAACCATTAGTTTTTAGTTTTTTATTTTTAAAAGTAATTGCAGAACTCTTTCTAAATCTTTCATTACCTTGGATGACTAATTTAGAAAGTAGGCTAAAATATATCAAACTGGAGTTGGTAGTTTTAATGATAAATGTCGTTCAATATAGTTTGTTGCTTTTTCTCATTCTAAACTTGGAATTTGTTGAGAATCCATTAATCGTTTTAGGTCAAATTTATATATCAATTTCAATTATCCAATTGATTATTGTTTTATTCATATCACGACATGAATTTCAATTTAATAACATTAATAAAGAAAAATTTAAACAATTTTTAAAAGATACTCGCCCACTCATAATGGTGACAGTGATAGGGGCAATATTAGGAAACATAGGCCAAGTCTTTATAAATGTATTCTTTGGTCTTGAAGCGTTAGCGTATTACTATTTTGCTGACGCTTATATTGTTTCTATTTTATTAGTAATTTCAGGTGAGATTCATCAAATCCTTCTAACATATATTCCAAGAGAATTAAAAGAAGAAAACTTTGGGAATACTGAGATGATTGTTCATAAGATAGAAAAATTTTCTTCAATGTTCTTCTTAATTATCGTCATTATTGTTTTCTTGAACGGTGAACTGCTCCTAAATATCTTTCTACCTAATTATTCTCAAGCAATAATTTATTTGTATATTTTAATCTTCATTCCTTATCTATCGAGTATTAACAGACCTTATTCTGCTTTACTAATTCCTTTCAAAAAACAAAAGCTCTCTTCAAGTTATACTTTGGTAAAATCTGTGATTTGGACAGTATTGATTTTTATTCTTGTACCAAAAGAATTATTTTCCATAAAGTTGCTTGGACTTGGGAGTACTGGACTTGCATTCATAATTCTTAGTGGGCACGTTGTTGATGTGTTTTTCCAACGATTCTTTCTTAAAAGAATTGGAATAAATTACGAAAAAAAAATATTATATCACATCTTATCTGCTGCTATTGCTTTATTTTTAACTTATGTGGTTTCAAACTTTGTATTGAGATTTGTTATAGTAAATGACTTATTGTACGTGCTTCTAACTTCTGGTTTGATTACAGGGATTTTCATATTAATATTATTCGTGTTTAAGGAAATAACTACAGAAGAGCTCAAATTCTTTTTTACCCTTTTGAGAGTATCAGCCTATAAAGAGAGTCTTATTAATGAAATGAAAGTGAAAAGAAAAAATAACAATAGTGATGAATTTAAATAATCAAGAACATCTAATGAATGTTAATTAAAGTTATTAAAAAATTGATGAAAAATGAAAGCGATTATACTAGCGGGTGGTAAAGGTACAAGATTGAGACCCTTTACTTATTCCTTACCAAAACCTTTAATGCCAATAGGTGGAGAAATGCCAATATTGGAAATTATCTTAACCCAACTGAAAAAGAATGAGTTTACTGATATAACAATTGCTGTTAATTACATGGCAAAAATTATAAAAGCTTTTTTTGGAGATGGGAGTGATTGGGGCTTAAGTATTGATTATTCTTTTGAAGAAAAACCGTTAAGCACCATTGGCCCGCTGACATTAATTGGTGATTTACCTGAGAATTTTTTAGTAATGAATGGCGATATTTTAACAGATTTAAATTATAAAAAATTCCTTGAATGGCACGTACGCAATAAAAATGAAATTTCAATTGCAACATATAAGAGATCTTCAAAAATTGAATTTGGAGTACTTAAATATAATGATAATCAAGATATATTTGAATTCGTCGAAAAACCGGAATATCATTTCAATGTAAGTATGGGAGTCTACGCTTTAAATAAAAGTGTGATAGATACATTACCCAAAAATGAACCTTATGGTTTTGATCAATTGATGATCGATGGAATTAAAAATAGAATGAAAATTAAAGCATTTCCCCACGATTCATATTGGTTGGATATCGGACGAGATGATGATTTTCAGCAAGCAAATGAGGATTATTTGAAAAATAAGAAAAAGATATTAAGTTTATAATTGAGAGCCAATTAATATTAAGAACGAGTCATAATTGTAAACGAATTATCAAGGATCAGATTGTCATGAACTTGAAAAATAAAAAAATTTTAATTACAGGATCAGAGGGTTTTATTGGCAGTCATTTAGTCGAAACATTTTTAAAAGAAGACTGCGAAATTAAAGCATTTGTCTATTATAATGCGTTTAATAGTAGGGGGTGGTTAGATACGCTCCCTAAAGAGAATATTGAGAAATTGGAATTCTTTTTTGGAGATATTAGAGATCCATATGCAGTTAGAGAAGCCGTTAAGGATGTGGACGTGATCTGTCATTTAGCAGCGCTTATAGGAATTCCATATTCTTATATCGCTCCCGAAAGTTATATTAATACAAATATATTAGGTACATCAAACTTGCTTCAGGCAGCGAGAGACTTTAATACGGAAAAAATTATCGTAACTTCAACTTCAGAGACCTATGGATCCGCACTTTACACTCCCATTGATGAAATGCACCCTTATCAACCTCAATCACCCTATTCTGCATCAAAAATCGCGGCAGATAATATTACTCTTAGTTATTTTTATAGCTTTAATCTTCCTGTTTCAATTATTAGACCTTTTAACACTTATGGACCGAGACAATCTTCAAGAGCGATTATACCAACGATTATCACGCAGATACTAAAAAATCAAGAAGACTTGAAGCTAGGAAACCTTAATCCCATGAGAGATTTAACTTTTGTGCTAGACACATGCGATGCATATATAAAGATGTGCAAAAAAGATAATTTAGAAGGAGAGATAATTAACATTGGCAATTCGAGTGAAATCTCGATTAGAGATCTTGCAAATACGATCAAGAACTTAATGAATTCAGAGATTAAAATCGTATCTGAAAGCATAAGAGTAAGACCAGAAAAGAGTGAGGTAAATCGTTTACTAGCCGATATCACGAAAGCACGAAAATTACTTGGTTGGGAACCGAAATATACACTTACAGAGGGTTTAAAGTTAACCATTGAATGGTTTAAGAAAAAAGAAAATTTAGATAAATATAAATTAGGATATAACATCTGATTGAACTTAAAAATGTTAGAAAGTGGAGGATTAATTATAAGTTCAGAAAGATTTTTTGTAAAGTCCTATTTTAATTATTAATCTAGTTAAACAAAGATAAATTGGTCAACGAAAAAATCTTTCGATAATTATGGAAAAAGATTTTGTAACTGTGATTACTCCTACATATAAT
>JBHLLM010000058.1:0-11015 GCA_048885575.1 Candidatus Hermodarchaeota archaeon | reverse complement strand
ATTTTAATTAATAAATTAATTGAGTTGAAATCCAATCCAGAAAAAGGTTCGTCTAAAAAAAGAATTGAGGGATTATGAATTAAAGTTCTTATTATTTCAACTTTTTGTTTCATTCCAGTTGATAAATAATTGATTGGCTCATAAATCCATTCAGAAAGACTGAAAGTTTCAGTAAGATGTTCGACTTCTTTTTTAAATTCATCCTTATCATAAACAGAGAATAATTTGCTATAGAATTTGAGGTTTTCAAATATGGAAAGCTCTTCATATAAAAAGGATTTACTTGAGATAGTTCCTATGAGCCGTTTAATGTCTCTATTATTTTCTTTATAATCCATCCCATTAACGAGAATTTTTCCCGAGCTTGGCGAATTTAAACCTGATAAGATGTTAATAAGAGTTGTTTTTCCTGCACCATTTGCACCGACTATTCCAAAAGTAGTATTTTCTTCCACCTTAAAAGAAATTTTGTTCAGAGCAAAGAAAAAACCATACTGCTTAGAAACATTATCGCACTCTAATAAAATTCTATCTGACTCATGCATATTAAACGACAAAAAAATTAAAATTAAATAAATAAAGTAATTAAAAAAATAAAAAGTAATTATTACTTAATAAATCGTTTTGGTCTTAGTATAATAACAATAACTAAAACAAGAATTCCTAAAATACCCACTGTGCTAAATATGACAATTAAATCAAAATCTTCCGCGTTTATACCAATATCTCCTATGCCATCTTGTGAATTCACCGTAATTGTGTCACTTTTTAAGTTCCAATTACCTAGTGAATCTCTAGCATAGATAGTAAAACTAAAAACTCCTGATGTACTTGGAGTTAGATTAACTATCTCCCAAGTATTACCATTTATATAGGTCATTGTTTGATTAGAACTTTCATGCTCAATAATGACATCGGTGGTGCCTGATATATCTGTAACATCAACTTGAATTGAAACTGATTGTCCTAAGAAGATTGATTCTGCGCTTTTAATTATGTTGATTATTGTTGGACCTAATGTATCTGTAACAGTAATACTGTCATTCAATGAAATCCAGTTGCCAAGTGTATCATTTGCATAGATAGTGTACAATTGAATACCAAGACTCGTTGGAATCCAATTGTTATACTCCCATGTTGTTCCACCTATATATGCCATAGTATAATTCACACCATTATTTTCTATTAGCACATGACTGATACCTGAAAAATCTTCAACTTGAATCTGAATTATTTCTGTAAGTCCTAATTCGAGCGGATCTGCACTTTCATATAAACCAGTTAAGGCTGGACCTATTGTATCTATTATTGTAATATTAGAAGTTAGAGATACCCTATTATTGCTCGAATCATTTGCATAAATCGTGTATAATTTTAATCCTGTACTAGTTGGTATCCAACCATTGTATTCCCATGTACTACTGCTTATCTTAGTCATAGTATAATTCAAAGCTTCAATTTCAATTAAAACTGAATCTATTGGTGCTAAATCAGTGATATTAATCTGTATTGTTTCACTTAAACCCAATTCCATTGGATCGTACTCCTCATATAAGTTTGATAATTCTGGAGATATTGTATCTATTACTTCAATACTTCCAGTAGTACTATTCCAATTATTTGAATTATCTTGGATATAAATGGTGTATGGATAAATATTGACACTCAAAGGACGCCAAGTATTATTAGACCATGTATTACCTCCAACATTAGACATAGTAATATTAACACCATCAATTTCAATTTTTACTTGATTAATTCCTGTTAAGTCTGTAGCGTCAATAGAAATAGTTAAAGCATTCCCTAACTCAAGAGGATCTAAATCTTCTACTAAATTTGCATAGTTTGGAGGTCTTGTGTCTTGAACTGAGATACTATCACTTAGTTGGTTCCAATTGTTTAATGAATCGTTAGCATGGATTGTAAACAATTTTGTTCCAATCGAGCTAGGTGACCACTCAAACTCGTATCTTATTCCACCAATATATTCCATTGTATAATTTGTTATCCCGATTTCAATAAAAACAGTGCTTATACCATCAGCGTCAATAATATCAACTTCGATAGTTTCCAGTTCTCCTAATTCTAGAGGATCTGCACTTTTAGATACATTTTGAATTATTGGACCAGCTGATACGAAAACATCAATAGACCCTGAAGTTGAGTTAAGGTTATTGCTATTATCTTTCATATAGATGTTATAATTAAAAATTCCTATAGACGATGGCTTCCAATTAGACCATATCCAAGTGTTAACTCCCATAAAAATCATGGTATGATTAACATTATCGTACTCTAGAATTACTTCATTGACTCCAGAACCGGGTGTATCATATACATTAATACTAATCGTTTCATTTTGTCCCAATGGAAGTGGGTCAGCACTTTCGATTAAATCAGAATATGTTGGTGCTATTGTATCAATGACTGTGATATCACTGTTTATCGAATTCCAATTTCCTTCTGTATCATTAGCATATATCGTATAAGCTTTCACTCCTGTAGAAGTTGGTATCCAACTATTATATTCCCAAGTAGTATCACTGATTTTTGTCATTGTATTATTAACACCGCTAAAATCTATTAAAACATGGCTGATACCAGATGAATCTGTTGCATTAATATAGATAGTTTCTGTTTGTCCTAATTCTAAAGGATCCTCGCTCTCAATTAAGTTTGATAAATTAGGCAATGTTGTATCTATTACATTAATGCTCCCACTTGTTGAATTCCAACTTCCATCAGTATCATTTGCATAAATAATGTAATTTTTCATTCCAATAGAACTAGGAGTCCAGTTATATTCGAATGTATTTCCAATTAAATTAGACATAGTGCGGTTAATCCCTTCTAATTCAATAAATACGTTACTTACACTTGTTTGTGAATCAGTTACATCGACTTGGAAAGTTTCTTGTTGTCCAAACTCTAAAGGATCACTACTCTCCAATAAATTGTTAAATTGAGGTGGAGTATTTTGTAATTTCACAGTAACGATAAAATCGCCATGAGCAAAATACGATGAGGACCCACTAGCTCTGTATATTGCATCAGAATGGAGCACATAAGTTTGTTCAGTAGCTGGTGCTGTTACTTGAAAATCGACTGTTGCAGAATCTCCAGAACCTGAAATTGAAATTGTTTTTTGAGTTACATTGAAAGAAAAATCCTTATTATCTCCTAAACCAGGAGATCCACTTGGAAAGCCTACTGCAAGACTATCGCCTTGAGCTTCAGTGAAACTTAACACTTGAATAGTAATTGTAAAAGTTTCACTTGGATTGACGGATGATCCTGAACTTGACGATAACGAGATATACCCGCTTCCACTTTGTGTAATATTTCCATGACAACTCCCGTGCCCCTCTCCGGTGAAATCGTTGAATTGACTCGTTCTTGCGATTACAAGCCCCAAGATTGACAAAAACAATAAGGTAGTAATTAAAAAAGATGAAATTTTCCTGTTTATTTTCATAAAAACCCCTTTTCTCCTTATTATAACAAAGTTTTAGGTAGTTATAAATGATACAGTTCAAAAAGTACTTGAACGCATCAAATATTTTATATATTTGCTTAATTTAAGGAAATTTCTTATAATTTATAACTTTTACCAAACTTGGTTGATTTAAACAATCAGAATTGAATCAGTTTTATTTTTAAACTAATTTTAATATAAAGTTTCAATTTGAACGCGCTTCGGCCAGATTTATATTCTATAAATCATGTATTTATAATTTGAAATAAAACTGAATTTCAATAGATTCTTAATATTAACTTTCCAGATTATTTTATATTATACCCTGTTTTTCTTAAGAAAAAATAGAATGAATAAGGAAGGAATTATCCCACTTATTAAAAAAATAAACCCTGAAATATAGAAAATATCTTGAAATAACCAGGCTCCAGGATCTATAAGTGTTCCAATTAAGACTAACGATAATCCCGTATGGATGTAAGTTTTTGAATTAATTCTAAAATAGTGCTTTATGCCTTTTTTACTATCAAAATCTTTTATGAGCTTGAAAATTGAAATTAATAACGCTAGAAAAAAGATTGCGATTAAGGGATTTATCCAAAAAGTCGACAATAGGAAGGTTAGTAAAGATAAGATAGATTGAATTAGTATGACTGTTAATATTACAACAGTAATCCACTTCAACTTATATATATCATATAAAGAACAATAAATTAGGGTGATAGCTAATCCAGAAGCTAGCACTAATGTCGTTATAATGAAAAAATCTGGTCCTACGAGTATTATATTTAAACTAAAAAAGTATGAAAGAGAGAACGAAAGCGGAGTAACAAAAAGTCCAAATACGCAAACGAAAGCTAACATAAATAGAAATAAATAACTTAGGTAATCTAAAAAGAGTTTAGTTTTCTTATATTCTTCAGATAAGGAGTTTAAACTATTATATATAATATATAAAGAGAAAATTATTAATGCTGAGCCAACAATTAAAGTCCAAATTACTAGATTATTTTCGCCTGTGAACGCATGTAAGGAAGTCAAACCTCCTCCTCGTGTTATTAAAGTGGAAAATATTATAGATAAAAAGATTAAAATTACATTGATTTTGATGATTCTACTATTTTTCTTTTTAAAAGTCATAGTGTGAAAGTATGCGGTACTAAAAAACCAGGGAACAAGAGAGACGGTCTCAACTGGATCCCAACCCCAATATCTACCCCAGGTAAGTGCTATTTTAGCCCAGTATGCTCCCAAGCCAATACCTATAGTTAACACTAGCCAACCAAATTTAATACTAAAATTATTAAAGGATTTTTGGTAAGGATTTTCCAGAGAAATATTTGGCTTTATAATTTCAATTATGGATATAGTGAAGGGAATTAGGAAAATCGCGTATGCAATAAATGTAAAAAGTGGATGCCAAATCATAAATGGAGATATCAAGAGGGGATTTAAGCCTAAACCATTAGGAAATATAAGAGGTGTTTGAATTCGGAAAGGATCATATGAAAATAAAATAATTAAAAATATTGTTGAAATCAGTAAAGAAATGATAACTGATAATCTAAAGATAATATCCTCTTTGTTTTGATTATTAAGTCTGTAAAAGAAAATAATGATAGAATTAAATAACATCCAAGTCATAATAGAACCTGCTTCGCCAGCCCAAATAGCTACAAATTTGTAAATTAGTGGAAGAGTAGATTTGCTATAACTCCAGACATAGAAAAAATCATAATAATCATTTAGAAAACAATATTCTAGAAGAAAAAATAAAGCTATCGTAAAACTCATACTCAGCGAAGACAAGAAATAAAAGTTTCGCCTAAATCTTAGGAGATAAAAAAAATCAACCGCAGTAATTATGATTGTTGAAATAATTAGAAGATTTCCAATAATAGAAATAGTTAATACCTTGATATTTAGGCTAAATAAATCCAAAACGAGAGGAAGAACAATAACTATACTTAAAATAACTAATAAATCGAGGAGTAATATCTTCTTCATTGAATAGGCATCAAATTTCATAATAACAAAATGAAATAACTAATATTAAAAAAGATTATTATAAAAATTCATAAACTAATTCCAAATTCTTTCTTTAGGCTGTATTTTTTAAGAAAAAGGTGCAAATTTCGCATCAAAGTTTAAAATTCATTTATAATTTTTAAATAGAAGTTTTATTTGTTTTACAAAATCATTTAAGATTATAACAATAGGACATAACGATAATGAAGAAAAAAATTCTCATCTTATTTATCGCAATTATTAGTTTACCATTATTGCTACTGATTCTGAATGGAAATGCATTTCCAAGCCAAGAGTTAGATCATAGTATTTGTCATACAGTACCCGGAGGATATACAATTTCAGCTGATATAGGCACCACCAATTCTGTGGATCCCTCAGAAGTTGTTGTTTTTAATGTAACCGCCACTGGGACCGATCTATTTGTTTTAGCTCCTAATGAAGACACAACTGTAATGCAAAATGGACAATTAATTATTCTTCCTAGTACTAATAGAATATTGGATAATGAACCTGGAGTAGATAAAGATTCCAATTTAGGCGCTATGATTATTACCTTTAATGTCACGCTTCCTGAAACAGAAGGATTTTATTACCTTTTCATATTAGCAGGAGACAACTCAGCAGTCTCCCCTAATCCACCTGATTTTGCATATTTAACAATCGGTTTTAGTGTAGGAGGTGTTGCTCCACCTCAGCCGGAAATCGAAATTTTCGATCACACAGGATTAATCCTTGGTTTATCAGCTTTATTATTATTGACACTTGCGACTATCCTCGTTTTAATAAACGAAAATAAATTTGTTAAAATACACGGAATATTTAGTGGAGCTTCTTGGATTTTAACCTTAATCAATGCTATTTCTTTGATTAACCTTAACCTTGGTTTTGATCTTGATGCGCTATTTTCTTTTGAACCATTCGGTATTCATGTAAGTCATATTATTTTAGGAGCGGTGGGATTATTTACAGGGCTTCTTAGTATGTTGTTTGGTATAGCTGCTGAGCGTAAATACGCCAAACTCACGGGATACATTACTCTGATTTGCTGGTGGACAGCATTCTTTTTAGGTTTTATATTAGTTCCGTTATTTTAAATGGAAGTGTAAAAAAATGAATGAGATAATAACTAAGGAAAAAATAGAAAAGAAGTTAGACCAAACTCCAGAAAAAATAAAGAAAAAGGGAAGTAAGCGTAATTTCGAAGAAATTGTTAAAGAATTTATTTCCCCATACCATGTAAGCACCAATAAATATGAGTTGGAATCTGCTTCTGCGGATCTTACCTCTTTACCCTCGTATCATTATAAGTTTAAAAAGAATTACCTAGCAAGCATCATTGTTCGTCCTGCTGACACGGAGAGCCTATCACAGTTAATAGAAAAGTGTTGGGACCTCTCACTACCTATGACAATAAGAGCTGCTGGTACATCATGCTTTTCCTCAGCAACTCCTTCAAAAGGAGGAGTTATAATTGATATGCGGCGGATAAACAAAATTGAACATATTGATACTGACAAAATGACAGTTAGAGTTGGAGCTGGAATATCATGGTTAAATCTAATTGAGAAGCTTTCAGATTACGGATTAGCACCTAAAGCTTATCCAACTAGCTTTAAAACATCTTGTGTTGGCGGATTTCTTGCAACACCTGGTAAAGCAGGAATTGGGGTGCCAAAATATGGAACTATGGCTGATTCGGTTATCTCGTTAACTTTAGTTCTCCCAGATGGCAAAATTGAACATATATCTAAGAATTCAAATGGAGAAATATCGATTGATGATATCGCAGGAACTTATGGCATATATGGTGCAATCTCAGAAGTAGAATTATCCCTTACAACCTTACAGACTTCACTAGAAATAATAGGTTACGGATTTAATTCACTTCAGGACGCGATTAAATATTATCAAGCTTTATTGAATGAAATTCCCAATAAACCTTTATTCCTTTCAATTTCAGAACGAAAATTCGAGCGATATTCTCATGTCAATTTTCCAGATCAAGATTGGCTAGTTTGGGCCGTTTTTTACGATGATCCAGAAGTGGCTTCTAGAAGTGTTGCGGCTTCTGAAGGAATCGCTATAAATTTAAATGGTACTGGTGTAAATAAATCTTATTTAAAAGAAAAGTGGCGTGATATTAGCGATGCTGAAGTCGCTATTGGAAGGACGAGTAGAAATATAATCTTTCAGGAATATTGGATATCGAACGACAGATTAATATCATTTTACGAGAGTTATATAACAAGAAGTAGAAAGTATAAGTTTCCAATTGCAGCTTATACAATTTCTGGGGTAGAAGGATGGAGCCGAGTAAAAGTGTTTGGTCTCTCGGACATTACAAGACCCATTGAATTTTTTACAGTAAAGGCATTTTTGCATGATTTATCTAAGGAAGCATTTAAACAAGGAGATACTCTTTATACAATTGGGATAGTTAATACCTTTTATTTGCTAAAATATCGTCGTGAAGTCGTAGATCAAAGAAAAATACTGAAAAAAAAGGTAGATCCTAAAGATTTGCTTAACTCTTATCGTATAGTTAAAGCTAGAATGAAACACTGGCGTATTTCACTGCTTTTTACGACAGCAAAATTACTATATAAAATTTTTTAACCAAATATTTGAACACCTTTAGGAATGAGAAAACATCATAAAAAAATAGCTCAAATAAAATATAATAATTAAAATTAATTAAGTAAAACCACTTTTTGAAGTTGATAAGTAATAAATAGAACAGAGGATAAAAATATGAGTGAAGGTAAAGAAAAGAAGGACATACGCAATGTTGTTACAACAGGTCCACCTGTTGCTGGATTAGTTTCTCCTTCTAGAGAGAATGTAATTGAACCAATAACAAAGGAAAAAGAAGAAAAGTTCGGTTATGACCGTTGTACTCATTGTGGGTATTGTCGTCATGTTTGCAAAGTCTATAACACCTCTTGGTCAGAAACCGATTATGCTGGTGGGCGAAATAGAATCATAAAAGCATTAGATCGTAAAGATATTAAGTTTGATAAAGAAGAAATAATACCCTCCGTTTATCGTTGTATGCTCTGCGGTAATTGTAAAGTGGTCTGTCCAGTAGGAATTGATACACTCGAAGTGTTTCAGAATTTTCGTAAGGCTGTAGTTAAAAGAGGTGCCATGCCCGAGAAATTAAAGGGCCTTCGAAATTCAATCATTAGTAATAATAATCCTTTTCTTGAACAGCATACTGATAGATTTAATTGGTGTGAGGGTTCTGAAGATGGTAAAAAAGCTTATGAACGAGCAAAGCAAGAACTTGCAAAGATTGATAGCAAACTTGCGGTTGAAGATTTAGAAACAAAAAAACAAAAGACGCGTAAAGTTGGATACTTTGTTGGATGTACATCTTCTTATCGAAATAAAGAATTGGTCAATGCAACAAGTGAAGTTCTAGGAAAACTTGGAATTGAATTTGTTGTTTTTCCGGAAGAAGTGTGCTGTGGATCAGTTTTATTTCGAACTGGATTAGAAGATGAGGCTTTAGATCTTGTTAAACATAATTATGAAATGATTCGCAAAAGTGGTGTTACTGAAGTTGTTTTTTCATGTTCGGGATGTTTTTCCACCTTTACTTTAGAATATACTAAATATGCTGGTGGAAACCTTGGATTTAACCTTTTCCATTTGACACAATATGCCTTGAAAACTGTGAAAGAGAAGAATTTGAAAATTAGATATACCAAACGATCCAAAGATAATCCACTTTTGATAACCTATCACGATCCGTGCCATTTAGGTCGATATTGTGGAGTTTATGAAGAACCACGAGAATTACTTCAAATGATTGAAGGAATTAAATTATTTGAAATGAAACATAATAGAGATATGTCTTGGTGCTGTGGTGCTGGAGGTGGAGTTAAAGCACTTTATGGAGATGTCGCTGGCGAAATCGGAAGAGATAGAATATATGAAACTCGCACTTGTATGGTAAGAATACGTGAAGATAGATTGAAAGAAGCATTAGAAACTAATGCTGAAGTTTTAGTGAGTTCATGCGTGTTTTGTAAAAACAATTTATTTCAAGTAGCAAATGAAGATAATTCTCCTATAAAAGTAATGGATATTTCCCAACTTCTAAACGATTGCGAATTCTATCAGTGAAGCACAACAATTAAGTAATTTGTAGATCCTCTCTTTCAAATATCTTTGATATTTATCAATCTTTTTAATAATTCTAGTTAACATTAGGGCAAATATTTGAATTTGAGATTTAGAGAATTAATAAAAAGAAGAAAAGAAGATAAAAATTCAAACAAAGAGATCCTAAGAAATTAGAATATTTTTAAATATTATGCTAAGGGCGATGTTCAATAACTAATTTGAATTCATATTCTTCTTTATCTGAAGATCATAACTCATAACGAGAGTTATAAAGATATGTGTAATTTTTGCATAGATATTAAAATATAGCCTTAGAAACTATAAGGCTTCCTAATTTTAGAATTAAATTTCCTCTTATAAACTATTATATAAAAAAATTTGAAAAGTTTAAATTTGAAACTTTTTTTTCAAAATTGTACCTATTTGAAACACTGCTTTAACCCGAAAGACTTTTTAATCAATTCTCGAAAATCTTAAATATACATAAACTTTATTATAAATTGAACAAAATTATAAGCATCAAAATAATTTTAACATAGATGATTATATGATTGTAGAGGATAAATATTTTATAATAGATTATGAACAAAAAGTAGATTTATTTTCATTATCACCCTCGAGTAAATTTATTTTATATTTATTGAAACAAAGAGGTCCATTGAAACAACAAGAAATAATTGAAAAAACTCTTCTCCCTAAACGAACAACCGCTTACGCTCTTAAAAAGTTACAAGAAAAAAATTTCATTAAAAAGTCCAAAGATTTAATTGATAAACGAATAAGCGTTTTTGAGATAATGGTGTAAATCTAATTTCTCTATCTCTTAAAAAATATTAAAAAAAGGATTATTTGTTATTTCTTCTCCATATTAACAATGAAATCAAGCTAATAGAGATTAATAATACGGGATAAATAATTACTTCTAGTAAAGCAGGATTAGCATTATACCCAAAAAGAGCTTTTAGTAATGCTCCGATAATCTCTAAAAATTCAGGGGTTGCGGGATTCCCATCAGGAAAGCTTTCAGGTAAAATAAGCTGAATGTTCCACACTTCATTAATAATAGGGTTAATTATTCCCGCTTCGATTAATTCGTGGATACCGTATGTAATTAAACCTGCAGCAAATAATATTAACATCACATTTGTGATTTTGAAAAATATCCTCAAGTTTATTGATTTTATTCCGTAGAAGATTAAAAACCCAATGAGAATCGAAATTGTTAACCCAATAATGGAACCTAGTATAACATTAATTTGGTTTAAGGAACCTATAGATGCCGAACCTGTAATAAGAAGAACTAATTCTATTCCTTCTCTAATTATGATAATAAATGTACTAATAGAAATCGAAAATACCTTTTGAGTTTTAATCGAAT
>JBHLLM010000057.1:0-11152 GCA_048885575.1 Candidatus Hermodarchaeota archaeon | reverse complement strand
CCCCCAGGGCTCATTTTTATCTCCTCTCTATTGGGACGCTTTCCTACAATGTGAAGTGTTATTTTTTCTTCGTTATGAAACTTTCTTAATTGTTTCAGCACATTTAGACCATAGAAACCAATTTCTTTCTGAACATTAGTTCGATACTCTACTTCTGCCACGACAATATTTGATATGTAAATTTCAGGTTTTGCTCCCAAATCACCATCAGATATTAGATTCAAAATAATCCCGTTAAAAATTACCGATGTGTCACAAGCAAATTTATTTGGCATCTTAATCTTCGCTATTTTCTACTTTATTCATTATTTCAAATTTATTTACGCTGTAATATATTGGTTTGCTCAACCTATCAACAGTAGCTACAACAAGATCCTTACGAGAACTCATCGCTACACGAGACATCTTATCAAGTTCTTTCAAATCAATTGGGTATCCCTCAAAAACGGGATAAATTAAAAATTTGGCTGAATCTTTTTCAAAGTCAGCTCCTCTTTTATAAACTCGAAAATCAATACCTTCTCCATATCCTGACCTTACTATATACCCCCTCTTGCGAAGATCCATGTATATAATGTATTTTTGCCACAGACGATCGTCATATTGTGTAAAATATATCAATAAACCCTCAAAATCGTAAAGATTATGGTCATCTTTATTATTATTTGAATATAAGAGGATACGATTTCTCTCACATAATAATAAGACTTCTACTGGTTCTAAAACTAAAATTTCTTGATTTTCACTATTTTTTTCTAATGTACCAATGTAGGAATTATTGTAAAATTCATCAATGCCATCCTTATCAGAAATTATCACATTTCCATTTTTAATAATACCCTCAAATTGGGATTTCTCCGCTTTTTCACTTGATATTTCGTTCATATTCTATAATATCAAAACACACAATAATTAATGAATTTAATTCTTTAAGTGAAAGAAGCTTATGAGTAGATATAAAAACCAATAAAAAAATCGTTAAAAAGATTTTATTATAAAATCAATTAATTTTCCTAGTTTTTTCACGTTAGCAAAAGTATTCGGTGCGTTTTCTTCTAAATAATCCTTAAAAACATCCCAACTTTCACGTTTTCCGGAGGGAGCTACAGACAAAAACTTCTTAATTTCTTCAAAATCGTTAACAAAAATGAGAGTGTCATCGATTTTATTAGCATCTTCACTTAAAAGAAATACATAATAATCATTAAGCTCTTGAGGATCCATAACATTTGGAGGTTTATTACCGTCTCCAGTTTTTTTACCTCTTAGCATACGCGTGTCTACCATTGTTGGTAGAATCATGTTGAAATTGATATTCTCTTTCTTATATTCTAGAGCAAGAGAACTTTGCAAACCTACAACAGCATACTTACTTGCAGTATAAGCTGCTAATTTTGGCATTGGATTGGTGAAAGCAGCGCTCCCTGTAATAATAAACCTTGCTTTATCTTGTTTATCATCCTTCTTTAAATAAGGAAAAGCTGCTTTAAAAGTATAAAATACTCCTGTAACATTTACATTTATTATCTCAGAAAATTTATCGCTGTCAAAATCATGGCTATCCCACATCCGAGAATAGCCTGCATTGGCGATAACTCCATTAAATTCTCCCAAATCCTCGTAAAATGCTGTAAATGCGTTTTTAATGTCTTCAAATTTAGTTATATCTGCTGTTTTAACTGATACCTTAACTTCAGAACTAATTTTTATAATCTCGTCTTTAACTCCATTTAGTTCCTCAAGCGTTCTTGCTGTAAGACCAATATTAGCACCTTTTTTAGCACAAGCGAGAGCAACAGATTTTCCAATACCTCTTCCTGAACCAGTAATTACTATATTTTTCCCTTTTAAAATTTTCATAATAATGAAATAGTAGAGTAAAAAAAAAAATTAACTAAAACATAAAAATTAATTTTTAAATTAAATAGAATTATTATTAGTAAATAGTTATATTAAATTTATCAGATTGTCAAGATTTAATTATGCCTGAATTAATATTTAATGATTTAAAAAATAATATTTTTCTAGTTAAAGAAGGAATTAAAAAGAAAGGCAAAGATTACGGAGTTTTAAAGTTATCCAAAAAAGAAGTTAATGACTTAATGGAAGCCATTAATTTAATATCATCTTCTGGAGATATATCCCCAAAATTTAGCCAAAAGCTTCAATCATATCTTCTCCCACGATATACTGAAATTTATGAAACATGTTATACGAATAAATCATTACCAGACGAATTGAGTATAGAATTTTCGAAAGAAAATGTAAAAGAAATAATGGTAGCCATTAAAACACCTTCGTCATATGGGACCTTGGGAGAGGATGCTCTTAAAAATTTAGCCAAACTTCTTAATAATATCAAGTGGCAAAAGGCTTAACATTAAATTTGCCACTCTTTTTAATCCCAACTAAGGAATAAAGTTCTTATTCAGATTATATTACGAAAGATATAGAAAAATTAATGTTAAAGTAAACAATTTATAAGCTAATTATGGAAGATTTATTTGATCTACTTTTAAATAGACTAAAAGGCGTTAAAAAAGTAGTTTTTATGGGGATTGGAGAGGAGAAATTAAACGATGATGGGGTAGGGCCTTATATTATTAGTGAGCTTTTACCTTGTTCTAATAATAAAAAAGTTCTATTTATAAACGCTGGAACTGATCCCATGACTCGAATTGATGATGTCGTAAATTTCAAACCAAATTATTTAATCTTAATTGACACCTGCACTGTAAGCAAGCCTCCTGGAACGATTACGATATTGGAGCGTGAATCTATTAAGGAGTTTGTCCCAGTTTCTACTCATACAATCCCTGTACATATTGTAATTGATTTAATTTTAGATAAATTACCAGATTTAGATGTTTTTATGATTGGTTTTGTTCCTGAAAGCCTTGAGGGATTTAAAGATTTAAAACTTTACAAAGAAGATTCATTATCTCTCGAAGAACGATCGGATAACATCGATTTACCTTTCTTCGAAATAAATTTAACTAAAACAATTAAAGCAGAAGCAGATAAATTAATAGAAGTAATTAAGAAATTAATAATATTAATCTAAGGGTTCACTCTTAGATTCTTTAGTGTAATGTTTTACGATAATATCGATCATTTCTAATACTTTTTGTTTTTCCTTATCGTTTAGTTCTCGCTTTAAACTTTCAAGAAACTTTATTACCTTATCAGCTTCTCTTAAATTTCTCACATGATTAGAACCCTCTTTATTTAACGAACCTCCCCACGCCATTATTATGCTTTTTATTTATATTAGTTCTATTTATTTGGATCTTCGAGGACCCTCAAGAAAGGGCGAAGAAATTCTTGTTTCATATTAATTTTATTTCTTAACTTATCTATTTTCATTAATGGAATTAATTTTTCATTCATTTTTTTAGCACGTTCGTCATTTTGTGGAAAAGTGTCATAGAATCCATGTTTTTCATAATAGTCGTGATCTGCTAGAAAAACAAATCGATTTCTCCCATAGATATCATCTCGAAATATTTTTCTTCCTCCTTCTCCTAAAAAGGTTAAAGGTTTAAAATAATCCGTACTGGAGAATGTGACTAATCTCCTAGCAAAATCGTGAAGTAAAGCATCTATCTCTTCTGAAGTCCCAAATTCGTCAGTTATAATATCGACTAGATTTGAACCTTGTAATTCGATATGTCCTTGAGACATCTCAACAAGATTTGGAATTTGACTTAAAGGTCCAGAGATAATATAACCCATCTGTTTTCCTATTAGAGTGGGTGTGTGGGTCATATAAAAAGCCCGATCTTGAACCATTTTCCATCTTGAAGATAAATATCTATCTTTAATTACACCAGCAAATACAAGTATATCTGAAGTCATTACATCATTTTCCCAGAACTCAATGAAACCATCCTTCCCCAAATAGGAGCATTTATGATCATAACCACACTGCAAACATGATATACATCCCCCTTTTATATCAATCTCATTTAAATTAATGATTTCAATTTCACTCAAAAAAGAATCTCTAAACCTTTCTAACATTTTTCCTAAATTAGTATTTTTATTAGTTTCATCGCTAAGAACAAGAATTTTTTTACCTTGTGTATCGATTTTCATTGAATCGTCTGAAATTTTACCAGGAATATATTCAAAATCTCTCTTATTTAAAGAAGCATAGTGTCTTGAAGTTGGGTAATTATTTTCAATATAATTTATGAATTCTTCAGCAAATATAAGCCATCTTGCTCGTCTCTTAGGATAAAGAAGATCCCAACTGTCTGCTGGAAAATTTCCTATATATTTCATTTTCAAATCATCGCAAATACTATGCATATAATTCTGGGCAGTATGATCGTAGAAATGAATAGAGGTCGAAAGAACAATTGTATACTTATTTTCAAAGGCTGCTTCGGCATTCCTTTCGAAAATCAATTCGATAAAACGCTTATATTGAGAGCAAACTAACATCACATATAAGGGAAACCCCCAAATTATCCCATCTGCTTCTTCTACTTGGTGTATAATTTCTTTAAACCTATTATCTTCACTTTCGATCTTCTTAATCGTCTGTGCGATGTTTAAAATATTATACTCGTGTTCTGGATGTTTTTTCTTAATATACAGAACATATTGCATAGTGACGCTCTCAGCGCCTTTAGGACTCCCATTTAATATAGTAAACTTCATTTTATTGCATTATTCAACATTTTTTAATGATATAAATATATTAATTTCAAAACCTTTTAAGATTTTCAAGTTGTAGTATCTATAGAGTTATCCATAGAATAAGCATTAATATTAATCCTAAAAAGATGACACATCCCAAACCCATCCATGAGAATGCAGCGTTTCTAATGTAATTGATTTTAAACTTCACTGCTTCATGGGGACATAATTCTACGCAGCAGAAACAAGTTATACACTTCTTTCTATCCCATTTTGGGACATTTCCTTTTTTTAACTCGTTTGGTGGAGTAATCGCATTTACAGGACAATTAGTCCAGCAAGTCGAGCATAACTTACACTTCTCTCTATTGAACTTGACTTTGGCTCTAAATATGGTCTTGCCAATATAATCTGCCACCCATTTAGGTAAGGGCATTGATATTGGTCGAAGTTTTGGGCGCTTAAACTTTCGATAAACTGATTCAATAGTTTCACCAAGAATTTCTATATTATCTAAGTCTGTGGTTCCTAACTTCTTTTTTTCAGCTTTTTCTAGATATAAAATCTCCGATGGTTCAAATCCTATTATTTTACACACAACAGAATCTAAAGCAACGCCGTCATACCCGGCTAAAATTATATCTAACTTAACTACATCGCCACTAGAAGGACCTTTACCTTCCTGACAGTAATAACCATCTATGACAGTTAATTGTGGTTTAGATATAGAGTAAATATCCACTAATGCTGAACAAAATCGATTTAATGTTGTTGTCTGAGCATGTGTTTTTGCTTTGTTTGCAAGAAGAACTGTCCCAAACATATTTTTAATACAACATGTTAGAGTGCATTGCCAATGGGTTTTAATTTTAGGAATATTAATTATTAAATCCGCTTCTTTAATCAAACGAGAGCTCGTTATCTCTTTCAATTCAAGAGCATCTTCAACTTCATAAATCTCTCGCTCCGTTTTTTCAAAAGGCACACAGATCACTCCCTCTTGCTCACAAATATTTTGGATACCACTTTCTTTCATTGCTGTTTCTGTAATCCCTGGTTTTTGACCTCCAGCAGAATCACTTACATAAATTTTTGAAGGATTGAATTGTTTTACCCATTGAATCACAGCTCGAACAACTTCTGGGTGTGTGTTTACCGCTCTTTCAGCTGGTTTACCCATTAAGATATTCGGTTTTAGAAGGACTACCATTTTTTCTTTATAGAAAAGCTTTTGAGCGTTTATGCTTTCAAGACTTCTAAATACTGCCTCCTTAACTTTATTATTTTCTACTTTTTGGATAGAAATTTTAGTTTTTACAGTCATAGTCTCAAATTTATTTTTTATGATCTCTTAATTGCCCGCTTCGAAACTCGAATATTGTAAATGTAATTGGATGAAAGTAAAAGTAGTTCATTTAAAAATTTTCTGTCAATATCATAAATCGAAAAAATAAGTTAGAAAAAGATAAGATTATTTATGTTAAGCAAAATATTTGTTAATTGAAATATTTGCCTTCAATACAGCTACTATTGTAGAAATAATTCTAAAAGGATTTAAGATAAAATCAATTCCTCTCGTCGCTATAAGTCTCTCCAAAATTCCACGAAATCTCTTATGATATGCATGTTTTTTGAAAGCATAGCGCATTAAATCATTTAACTTCTGAGAAGATAATTGAAATGTCCGAATCACGGGTTTAAATGGAACATACTTCTCCCAATCTTTAGTTACAATTAGATTCTTATTATCCAGCTCTTTAAAGATTGGGGTTCCAGGGTACGGTGTAAGCACGTTTAAAACAAGAATATCTACATTTACATTTTCCATAAAGTTTATCTCTTTAATGATATCTTCTTCTGATGCTTCCAAGTCAAATCCAATAATCATGCTTCCGTAAACGATTATATTATGACTGTGTAGTATCTCAATTGCCTTCAACGTATCGCGCAGGGATATTTTCTTATCCATATCTTTAAGTGTTTCATTGTTAACTGACTCTACTCCGATTAAAACCGACCAAAAGCCAGCTTCACTCATTTTTTTTACCATTTCTGGTGCTTTTAGTATCGTGTCTACACGGATCTGAGCGTAAAATTTAAAATCGTTTAGCTCTCCTTTCTCTTTTCCCTCTATAATTTTTGAACATAATTCTTCAATTCGCCTTGTATTTACTGCAAAATTATCATCAACAATTATAATATCTGTTATTTTCCTATTTTGGGAAATCATTCTTAATTCAGTTATTATCTTCTCCACTGGAATTGATCTCCACGAACCTTTGTTAGAAACGGGTGTTGTACAAAATCTACATCTATAAGGACAGCCTCTTGATGTTTGAATTGTTTCAATTCTCATTCCCAATAATTTATACTTGTTGTTTTTTATCTGGTTTCGGGCAGGAAATTTAAGATTGTCTAAGCTCATTAATTCTCTATCTTGATTATGAATTATTTTACCGCTTTTTTTGTAAGAAATTCCTTTAACATTTCTTCCAACACCATTAATGATTAGCTCTCTAAATGTCAATTCCCCTTCTCCTCTAACAACAATATCTACTTCCTTGAAAGACAACGTATCCTCAGTTAAAGCTGTAGCATGTCGACCTCCAAAAACAACTGTACAATCATTTTTTACTTCCTTTACTATTTTTGCTATTTCATTACAATTATTAATAGATGCTGAGACTAATACTGAAATCCCTACAAGATCAGGGTTAAATGCTTTAATTTTATTTCTCAATTCATTGTTCGATAAATTGTGATATTTAGCGTCTATGATTTCAACTTCTACATTTAGATCGCTCAAATAACTCGCTAAGTACATCAGACCGATAGGCGGATAAATTCTTTGGATAAAACGATTAGCTTCCTTCATACGGAAATTTGGCATAACTAATAAAACTCTTTTATATTTGGGGTTTACTATAGAATATTGAATAATTTCAGATTTTGTAACTAGAAAATTAGGAATAACGGGAATAAAATTATGTTCAGTTTGAATAACTTCCTGAATTTGAGCCATTTTTTTATCACTCCAAAATTTTAATTGTTACTTATTATTAGAAAGAAAATTCTTTAATAGTTTATAGTGCGAAACTCTTAACGAAGTTTGAAGATAATAAAAAGTCTCAAATATAAAAAAGAGTATTAATATATTGTAAGTTCTCAAAATATAGTTCAAACTACAATAATATAATATGTTAAAACTTTTATTAGAGTGTTAGGCATACAATTGAACAAAATAGTAGAGAAAAAAAATTATGTTTATATATTTTTACTAACCGCCAGCTTGCGTAGCCATAACGGTAATAACATCCTTTTTTGGATGAATTCCTATTTTGGCAAACTTCAACTGATCAGGAAGTACTTTTCCTTTGAAAATGAATTGAATAGCAAGTATAGGATTAAGTTTGTATTCCCTTTGAACAGTTTTTTTAATTTCCGCTATTGATTGATTTGGATCTACTTCAATTAATTTAATTGCTTGGTCTGGTGGAACACCAGTTAATCTGAAGCGATATTGAGTCATAATGCTTTCACATCCTTCTTAATTTTGAATTAATTTTTTCATAATTTAATTATTACTATATTAATGTGAAAAATTGTAATTAAAAACAAAGGTATTTTTAGTTAAATTGAAGTATAAATAAATAAGTACGTAATTTTTAATAAAACAAGGTCCAGATTCATAATTCCGTGAAGTCAAAATAGATAAAACTGAAGTATAAGTATAACCAAAAGTATATATCATAGCATTTCTATTTTATAATTATGTCTAAATCACAGGTGACTGCTAAAGTAAAAGAGAAAGTCCTATCAGAAATTAGAAAAATTGATCAAAACGATTTAAAGATTCTTTATTTATTAAGAAATTTAGGACCCTTGAGATTCACAAATATTATAGAAGATTCTGGTCTGAGTAGATCTACAGTATCTAAATATATAAAATTCCATATTTCGAAAAACAATATCGAAAAAAAAATTTATAGAAATCCTTCAAAAGGCATCCAAGAACAGCGTTATTTTATTACAGATTTAGGTACTGAGAAGCTTGGTAAAGATTATATTGGTCAAGATGAATCAATTTATTTTAGTGAAATTAACGACCTTATTTCCAACCTTTCTGAATTAAAAAACTTTTATAAAGAAATTAGCGTAGCAGAATCAATAATAACAGATATCACTCGAAACATTATTAATATGGGTGAAAATTTTTTTCTTATCGAACAAAATCGCGATTTATATCTTACATTATTTTATATCTATAACAACTCTGTTTTAACAAGAGATTTTAAATTTGAAATTACAGAATTTTGCAAGCACTATAATGTAAAAAAATTAAGAATCGATTTTTACGTAGATCGTCTTTTGTCCAGCGATTTAGGACTTTATATGTTTAGTCGGGGCGATGATAAATTCTTTTTTCACAGAGAAGATGTACTCGGCGTTAGTACAATTCGATTGATTAAAGATAATTTGATAAATGAGATAGTAGAATTAAGTATAGCAGAGGAAAAAATGATCTCTGACTTAGATTTAGATAAATTAACTGAAGATATAACTAAGAAATTATTAGAAATGGAGTTGATATGGGATAAAAATGAATCTCGAGGGATCAGTGGAATAAAAGAGCCTTTCGAAATGCTAATTGAGAAAATGATAATTAAATATGCTCTAGAGATGGGTATTCCTAAGACATCGCTAATGGATATAGCATTACAGTCTAAAAAGTTATTGAAAGCTGAAGGAGGAAAAAATTCCTTATATAATATTATAAACAATTCTGAGCGGTATGAAGATTTGAATCTAGTTTCAATCTCGGAATCTGAAGAAACAGAATTATTTCAAAGTTTAAAACTATTGCAGGGTTTCTGCCCTAAATGTGGAAAGACTGTGCTAAAAAATGATTTATCTAATATCTGTCTTAGATGTGGATTAAACTTCGAGAATAAAGAATTATTGAACGATATCGAGGCAGCAAGTGATTTAAGTGTAGCATATAAAATAACATCTATTGAAGACGAAAAAGAAATTGAATGTCCTAACCCTAATTGCAATTATTATGTAAAAGCAAGTTGGAATGAGTGCCCAGAGTGCTTTACTCCTTTGAAAAACAAGCAAAATATTTAAACTTGAGACCTATCCTTTTCTTATGTAAGTAACTACAATTTATTTTAAATATACTTTGAAAAAATAATAAATATGATAAGATAATTTTAAGACTTATTCAATTGAATTTGATTTTAAAACAAAGAAACTCCTTTTGGGTTTCAACAATAAAAATTGAGATGAATAAATAAATGGAAGTTCCAGATTATATTAAAAATCGTAGTTGGAAAGATTTCTTACCTGATGGAATAACAGTGGAACTTGATGTTCCTGAATATATGTCGTTAATTGATTTATGGAAATATCGTGATAAAAATTTTCCAGATCAAGTTTGGATGGACTTTTTTGGGAAAGAATATAATACAAAGCAATTAATTGTGTTAACTAGAAGATTTGCTGCCGCTTTAAAAGATTTAGGTGTGAAAAAAGGAGATATTGTTGCTTTATGGCTTCCTAATTGCCCTCAATTCGCGATCACATATTATGCTGCAATTTATCTTGGAGCTACTCTAACAGCTATAAGTCCCTTATTCACTGGAAGAGAATTGGCTTACCAAATTAATGATTCTGGTGCAAGATATTTGATCACACTTGACCGATTCGTTAGAGAATATGAAAAAGTTGCTGACAAATTATCGCTCAATAATGTAATTATCTTGAATGTAATGGGTGAAGAAATTGCAGTACCAGAAACAGATATAGTCATTCATTACGACAAACTATTAAACAATTATCAAGAGCCTCTTGAAATTGATGTCAAAATTAATCCTACAGAGGACATAGCAATAATTCAATATACTGGAGGAACAACAGGTCTTCCAAAAGGAGCTTGTTTATCGCATTATAATGTAGTCTCAATGCTCTGGGCAATAAAACAAACTACTGATTATATGATCGAGAATTATCTCAAGGAGAGCATAAAAGCTCTTTCTATATTACCTTGGTACCATATATATGGACAAGCTTGCGAATTATTAATGGGTTGTCTAGTTGGATCGAAAGCGTATGTTCTTCCGTCATTTGATCTTCAAAGAATCGCCGAAGTAATAAAAAAGGGGCGTCCAAATATGCTACTTGGCGTACCTACGATGTTTGTTAATATATTAAACTCACCTCATATGAAAGATATAGACATGACATGCCTGAAATTTGCTAATTGCGGCGCTGGTGCCCTACCTGATGAATTAGCCATCGAGTGGGAAAGACGAACTGGGTTTAGAATGGCCGAAGGATATGGACTTAGTGAAACTAGCACAGGTGCTATAACAGCGACAATATGGTCAAAATTAAAGCGAGGTAGCGTAGGTCATCCTTTTGCTAATACTCTCATTGGGATTGTGAACGAAAATTTAGAATTCTTATCAATAGGAGAAGAAGGAGAAGTTGTCATATCTGG
>JBHLLM010000056.1:0-11191 GCA_048885575.1 Candidatus Hermodarchaeota archaeon | reverse complement strand
GAAGCTCAAGATAATAAGGAATTAATTCATTTTTTAAAAGAAAAGATTGTTCTTATTGAAAATTTAGATTTATCTCTTAAATCAGTAATGTAATTAGTTCTTTTGTTTTTTTTAGAGATTTTTTCTAATAATATAATAGAACATCTATTTTTATAAGTTCCTAGTATCTGATGTTAATTATTTCAATTCTTGTATTTCTATTAGACCTTATTTTTTCTTTTTTTTAATATAGGCAATATCACCTAAAGCAGGACCGCTAGATTTCTTCATATACTGACTTTGCTTAGCAGTCGGTTCAATTTCGTCCACTTGTTTAATAAGTTTAATATTATAGACATCTTCTATTTTCTTCGCTAGCTTTATGGTAGGTTCAACTTTCCCAGCTTCGATTCTTCTTAATAATGAAGGTTTTTCGTTTAACTTTTGAGCAAACTGATCCTGATTAAGTCCGCGAGAATTACGGGCGTTTCTTATTTTTATGACATAATCACTAACAATTTCTACGCTCTCTTCGATTTGTTTGGAGTAAGCTAATTTTTTAGAGGGAGATGTAGGTTTAGAAGAGAATTTTACGGAAGCTTCTCTTATTTTAGGCGTTGTTCTGACTTTTACGCCATATTGAGCGCAGCTTTGACACACTACAAGCTTTGCTCCTTCTATTATGACTTTTTCACCTCTACCCCATATTTTTCCACCACATATGGGACATTCCTTCTCATATTCGTTCGCTGTTTTTTTCGACATAGAATAATGTAATACTTAATGATTTCCTAGGAAAGGCATTATGTATAAGATCGGTATATAGAACTCTTATAATTTTTGGTTTTTAGCTAAAAACCGTTATAAAATATAATCCAAAAATTTTTTAAAACTCAACTTCTTTCCGATAGTAGCTTATTACCTTAAGTTTAAATGATTATATTGTTATTATTAAATTAATTTATTATCTTAAATTAAAATAAGTAAAAGATGGGGACTTTAATTTTTGACAACGACTAAGGAAAGTAGAAAAAAAAAAGAAGAAGCGAAAGACGAAGAATATCTTATCACTTACACAAGGCATCTTGAAAAACGATTAAGAAATCTAGAAACAGAAAAGCAATTATTAGATGCTGAACGATTACGATTAGAACAAGAATTAAACAGTTTAAGAAATGAAATTGATAGATTAAGAGAACCTCCATTAGTTTCGGCTACTGTAATTGATATGTTAGAGGATACTGGCAAGGTTATAGTAAAAAGCTCCACAGGACCTAGTTTCGTTGTTAATCCCAGTAGAAAAGTTAAAAATGAAAACTTAACTCCAGGAATGCGAGTCGCTCTAAATCAAAGAACATTCGCAATAATGGAAATATTACCAACTAAATTAGATCCATTTGTAAAAGGTATGGAAGTTATAGATGAAATTCCAGATATCTCTTACGAAGATGTAGGTGGATTAAATGAACAGATACAAGAGGTAAGAGAAACTGTGGAACTACCTTTATTGAAGCCTGATTTGTTCAAAAAAGTAGGAATTGATCCTCCTAAAGGAGTTTTACTTTATGGTCCCCCTGGTACGGGTAAAACCTTAGTGGCAAAAGCAGTTGCGCACGAAACTGAAGCTACATTTATTAGGATAATTGGTTCAGAGTTAGTTCAAAAGTTTATTGGTGAAGGTGCTCGTTTAGTAAGAGAGATTTTCAATTTAGCGAAACAGAAAGCCCCTACTATATTATTTATCGATGAATTAGACGCAATTGGATCTCAAAGATTAAAAATCGCAACATCGGGAGATAGAGAAGTCCAGAGGACTTTAATGCAATTATTAAGTGAATTAGATGGATTTGAACAAAGAGGAGACGTAAAAATAATTGGTGCGACTAATCGAATAGACATTTTAGATCCTGCTTTGTTAAGACCTGGTAGGTTTGACCGAATGATAGATTTTCCAATCCCAGATGAGGAAGCTAGAAAATCAATCTTCAAAATTCACGCAAGAGCTTTAAATATTGAGGGAGAAGTTAATTTTAAAAGATTAGTTGAATTAACTGAAGGCGCAACTGGAGCAGATATTAAAGCAATTTGTACAGAAGCGGGAATGTTTGCAATAAGAAAAGATGCAGAGCAAATAATACAAGATGATTTTATTGAAGCAGTTAATAAAGTAATGAACAAAATGAAAGATAAAGCAATCCAGTCAAGGATGTATTCTTAACCCTCTTCTTTGTAATAGCAGATCTTTAGTTTGACATTAATTGATATAGAATTCAAATCAATATGGAAAGTAAACTTTTTTTTGCTTTAAGAAAAGCAATGGCTATTTCTGATTACCAATTTGGTCAATCAATAACTGATGTTCTCTTTGAAGATGAAAATGAAATACATTTTGAATTTTCTAAGAACACTGGCAAAATTAAACATGTTTATTACAAAGATAAGCTTTTGTTAAATTTAAGACCGACTAACGGATTTTTTACAATTAGCTTATACGCCGCTGATAAAATAATTAAAAACATTCCACCGCCAAAAATGAGAGCGATAGTAATGAATGAAATATCAGATTTCATTAGATTAGGTCGTAATGTCTTTTGTAAACATGTTATAGCCATAGATGATAATTTAAGACCTTCTGATGAGATTATTGTTGTTAATCAAGAAAATGGACTTTTAGCGATTGGAAAATTAGTGATACCTGTTCCATATGTTCGAAGCTTTAAAACTGGGGTTGCGATAAAAGTTCGGAAAGGGGCAGATAAATCAAAATTATAAAATTTAATAGATAATGAAAATATATATAGTTGGAGTTGTTAAAAAAAATGGTTAAATTACCCAAGGAGATGCAAAAAAAGGAAAAAAGCAAGCCCACACGTCCACAAGCAACAAAGAAGAGAGAAGGACAACAATTTGCTTCAAGACAAATGCGTCGTCGAATGCAACAACAAGGAATTGATATGGAACAAATTAATGCTACACGAGTAATAATAGAAAGTCCTGAAAGTACTCTTGTAATCGATCAACCTGAAGTCGTTTTAATGAAGCAAATGGGACAAGAGATTTATCAAGTAATAGGTGATGCAGAGGAATATTCTGTGGGGGAGGTTCAAATTGGGGAAAAGGCAGAAGCAGATGCAGTAGATGTAATGGATGAATCAGAAGTAAAACCGGTTATTACCGAAAATGATATAATGTTAGTAGCAGCACAAGCAAATGTAGATAAAGAAGAAGCGAATGCTGCGTTAATTGATACTAATGGAGATATTGCGAAAGCCATTTTATTTTTGAAAAATAAACCATAATAACTTGGATTGTATTTATAGAAAAAATAAGAATTAAGAATCATAAACCATTCATTTTTTTATAAATAGTATGGTAAGAACATTATGTCAAAAGTAAAGAAAAAACCTACTAGGTTACCAGGAGGATTATCTAAAGAGGAAGTCGTATTTGAGAAAGTTATCCAGTTTTCAGGATGGATTTTTTTAATTGCTTTATTGATTTTTTTAAGTGTGTATTTTATTTTTGACTCGATACTGGATATAATTAAGTTAGACTTAAATGCGCCAACCTTTTCACTGTTAATTTTCACCGGAACAAATTCAGCAATTAGTTTTGCGTTAGCGGCACTGGTTAAAAAAAATAGAGATCAAAAAAAGAAAATGTATATAGATTGGCTACTAGGCGAATTTATAATTTGCATAATTTCAATTTTTATTGTTGCCGTTTACCAGTGGTAATTGTTTTTCTCCTTTTAATATAACCCAGATTTATTTATAATCTTCTCTAGAAGGACTAAATACATCTATAACTTCTGAATCTTCCAATATTTTAGCCCCATGTTTTTCATTTGATTCAAAAACATAACTATCTCCTTCTTGAGCTACGAATTCTTCATTTTCGGTGAAAAAGTGTAATTTTCCTCTAATAACATACCCAATTTGATGTTCCTTGTGTGAATGAAGAGGTACTTTGGAATTTTCTTCAAGGAAAAAATAGCATAACATCATATTTTCGTTATAAATTAGAGTTTTTCGGAAAATTCCGGGTAATGCTTCTGTGGAATTAACAGAACTTTTGTTTACAGTATTTTTTTTCATTATTAATGCTCAAATTATTTGATTTCATCTATTTTTTCTTTAAATATACTCGTATGGAATGATTTTTAAATTTTACATTGGTTGTTTGAAAATTACAAAACCAGTAAAGACGACAATTTTAAGTTTATAAGTTAAATATCGAGATTTGTGACTAAACAAACGGACCTGCAGGTAATTGTCTGGGATTTTCTGTGAACATTTTAACCGGTCTATTAGATTATGAATATAAGATTGATAGAATAAGTTTAAATTGAAAAAAAAACACATTTTTATATCAAAAAAGACAAAGTGTTAACGAGAATATATAACATTTAAAGTGATTATTTCAGTCCGCATAACCGACAAAAAATTTTAGTTTTTTTATAGGTAAAATACCGTTATCATTCACTTGGAAAAAATTAATTAAAAAAGTAAACGATTATTATGGTTTTGTTTCCAGAATCTGAAACTATTAAGGAGAAGAATAAGGTCGAAAGTGGGTTTTTAAAGAATTTGCTACCAAGAGTATCACGAACAGAAGGTGATGTAGTACCATTTAACCCCATAAAAATAAAAGAAAGCATCGTTAACGAAACAGGGTTAGATTTAGAATCTGCTGACAGAATTACACAGTTAGTTGTGAGAAGAATTATATCCTCCAATATTAGCTTTCTTTCAGGACCACACATAAGGGAAATTGTGTGCTCAATATTATCAGAACAACACTACGAAGAAGAGCGAAAGTTGTACACCAGAATTGGTATGCCATTAATGGATTATGAAGCGATCTTAGAGAAAGGAGTCAAAGAAAACGCAAATCAAGATATGAATCCCGAAAGCATTCACCATTGGGCCGCGAATAGAATTTCTGATGAGTACGCTCTTTTAAGAATTTTGGATTCAGAAGAAGCAAATGCACATTTATTTGGGGACATTCATGTCCATATGCTAAGATATTTTGATCTTCGTCCATTTTGTGAAGAGTGGGATCCTCGCATGGTTCTCGAACATGGGCTTCCTCCTGTGAATAGTTGGGCACATTGTAGTCGATCAGGTCCTGCTGGAACCTTGCGAGTGGCTGTAACACATTTAGCTAAATGGTTAGGTACTATACAAGGAGAATTTAGTGGGGGGCAGGGTTATGATTATATAACCACATTTCTTGCTCCTTATGCAAAAGGACTTTCTGCAAGAGAAATTGAACAGTCTATGCAATGTTTAATATTTGAAACAAACCAGATTTTTGCTGCTAGAGGGGGTCAGGTTCCCTTCACATCAATTTCCTGCACCCCTACGGTGCCTGAAGGTTTATTAGACATTCCCGCGATTGGCCCTCATGGTAAAATTATTGGTAAATATGGTGATTATAAAAACGAGTGTCTAAAACTTTTTGATGCTCTAACTGATGTTTATATCCATGGAGACTACGACGGAAAATTGTTCGCATTTCCAAAACATGAAATTAAGATTAAAAAAGAGTGGCTTAAAGAATTCAAACCATCTTATATCAAATTAATGGAAGAAGTTGCAAAGATGGGCACTCCTTATTTTCTTAATATGTGCCCAGAATGGATGCCAGACGAAATTCATAGTCAATGTTGTCGAAAATTTTTAAGTGGGAATCAGATTATATCTAAATGTGTATTAAACCCCGAAGAAAGGAAAAATGCCAATGTATGGGAAAATTATGTCTCAATCGGTTCACTTCAAAGCGTTAGTCTTAATTTACCTAGATATGCGTACTTGTCTGCTAACGAAGACGATTATTTTACGATATTGGACGAGAAAATGGAGCTTTCTGCCAGAATTTTGCTGAAAAAATGGAAATTGATGGAAAAGCGTTTAAGATCGGGACATTTACCATTATGCAGTGGCGAAATTAATGGGAAACCAATTTTTAATTTAAAAGATCAAAATCTTTCTATAGGTTTTACCGGCTTAAATGAAGCCGTAAAAAGTCTGATTGGCTACGAATTGCATGAAGATACCATTGGTTATAATTTTGGGAAAAAAGTGTTAGAATATATGGTAGCAAAATGCAATTCAATTACTGAAAATAAAGGAATCAGTTTTTCTCTGTGGGAACAACCTGCTGAATCTAGTGGAGGACGTTTCGCTAGATTAGATTTGAAACATTTTCCTAAAAAAGCAATTCCACAATCTTCGGGTAAATCAGTTTATTACACAAATTCTAGCCATTTTAGGTATGACGCTGATATAAGTTTATCTGAAAGAATTAAAAGGCAAGGAGATTTTCACCCTATTATCGAAGGAGGTGTAATAACGCACATTTGGCTCGGAGAGCAAAAACCTGATATTAATGGGTTATGGGAGCTTACTAAAAATATATGTCTCAATACTAATACAGCTTATTTCGCTTACACTACGGATTTTACATATTGCCCACATTGTAGAAAAATGTTTCGTGGTGGAACTTTTAGATGTCCACAGTGCCATTCTAGAGAAGTCAAGGTTTATTCGAGAATTACGGGATATTACAGCGAAGTGAATAGATATAACTCTGGTAAGAAAGCAGAATGGGAATCTAGAAAAAGATATAATTTCGTTTCCTAATTCACTGATAATAAATATACCAGTATCTTAAAATATTTATGAAAGAAGATTTATCACTTAAAGAATATCAAAAAAAAATTGATAAGTGGATTTTAAATCACGGTGGGTATTGGTCTCCTCTATCTATGTTTAGTGCGATTGTGGAAGAGTTAGGGGAAGTAGCTAGGGAAATCAATCATCTTGAAGGATTTAAACCAAAAAAGTCTGACGAAGCGGCAACAATAATAGGGAAGGAGCTAGCAGATGTTATTTTTGCCTTAATTTGTATTGCCAATTATTATAAGATTGACATTAACCAAGAATTAGACCTTGTAATTGAAAAATTTTCAAAGAGAAATTCAAATCGGTTTAAATAAGCAGAGAATTATATTGTCCTTAATATGTTCTCCGAAAATAAATTTCAATTTGAAAAATTTTAATTCTTTTGAGCTTTTTATTTTTTAAAATTATAGGAAAATATACTAATTATTAATGTTTTGTACTAAAAAATGGAAGATGAAGGTTTAGAGAAACGAGAAATACTTAATTTACTTGAAAAGAAGCTAAAGAGAGATTTTACTTATAATTCAGGATCAATTTTGGGATCTATGTGCACAGAGCCTTTAGATTTTGCTAAAGAGATCTATCTCAAATATATTTCTAAGAATTTAGGAGATCCAGGGTTATTTTTAGGAACTGCTGCATTAGAGGATGAACTTATATCCGAAATTGGTGATTTATTCGGAAATAAAAACATTATAGGAACCTTTACTACTGGAGGCTCTGAAGCGAATTTGATAGCTATGAGAATAGCCAGAAATTTGCGATCTGATATTAAAAATCCTGAAATCGTAGTTCCAATTTCTGCTCATATTTCATTTGATAAAGCAGCAGATTTATTGAACCTTAAGCTTAGAAAAATAAAATTATTAGATAACTATGAAGTTGACTTAAATCATTTTGAATCGTTAATTAACAAAAATACATGCGCGGTTGTAGGGGTTGCAGGGACTACTTCATTGGGATTAATTGATCCAATTGAAGAAATAGGTAATTTTGTAGAAGGAAAAGAGATATTCTTTCATGTTGATGCTGCTTTCGGAGGTTTTGTTTTGCCTTTTCTTAAAAGGTTAGGGTATCAAGTTCCTCTTTGGGATTTTTCAGTAAAATCTGTAGGTTCGATTACAGCAGACCCTCATAAAATGGGTTTAGGAGTAATTCCTTCTGGAGGTTATTTTGTTAAAGAACCTTCAATATTACAGAAAACGGGTTTTGAAATTCCTTATTTGGCGGGAGGAACTTTTAAACATTTTCATATCGTTGGTACTAGACCCGGAGCTCCAATTATAGCGTTTTGGGTCATATTAAAGCATTTAGGCATAAATGGGTTTAATGAGATCGTAAAGAAATGTATGGATAACACTGAATACTTAGTACAACGTATATCTGAAATTCGTGGAATAAAATTAGCTGTGGATCCAGTTATGAATGTAGTAGGGATCACCACGGAAAATGGAACCAGCATATGTGAACTCGAGAAAGCATTACGCGATAATAATTGGATGTTGGGGAAATTTCTAGATTTAAATTTAATTAGAGTTGTAATAATGCCTCATGTAAAAAGAGAACATTTATCTAATTTTGCTTTTGATTTAGAAAAAATTGTGAAAAAACTAAAATTATAATAAGTAAGAATTTAGTTTTTTATATATCCAACAGAAATATATTTATTAATCGAAAAGTAATTTAATAATTTATACTATATTAATAGGGTAAAAGTCTTCTTCAGTACTGATTAGAGAATGGGAAAAGATAAAAAAAAAACGCTTGGAATAAAAACAACGCGTTATTTTACAAAAAACTGTACGAACTGTATGTTCGAATACCCTAATTGGTTTACTAATTGTCCTAAATGTGGTGCTGCTTGGGACGCTGCTAAAGCAGCGGAAGCCTTATCCCAAAAAGGCATACAAAAAAAAACGATTAAAATCGTGGTTAAAATAACGGAGGATGACTTTAACAATACTTTAGAAAGAGTCCAGCTTATTTTTAGCGCTGATCGTGGAAAATCGTGGTATCGTTTGCAAATGGAACATGAATTAGATTATTTTATTGCAGAAATTGCTGATGTTCCAATGGGTTCTATTATAATCTATTATATTGAAGTATTACTAGCTCATGGCGAAGTTATTATTGAAAATAACGATGGAAATTATTTTTATTATGAAGTTGGCATTCCTATCGAAGAATCGGAAGGAGATCGACAATTTTTACAACAAGCTGCATTAAAAAGCGAGTATAACGAATTACCCGAAATGACTAAACCTAATAGAAAATTAAAAGAAATTATAAGCGAACCTTTAGTTCCACCATCTCAAATTTACATTAACAATAAAGATATTCAACCACCACAACAACCAAAAAGCTATCGTGCTGAAGATAATGTAACTATTTTTGGAAAGCTTCAAACTCAAATAGATCCAGATTTAAAAATATGTCCTTATTGCAATTCAAAGATCAAAAAATTATGGAGCACATGCCCCATCTGTGGTAAAAATCTTTAGAAGGATCAATTGAAAAGGATCTATATTGGGGTTTTAAAATTATAATTTATTACCGCACTTATTACAAAATGAGTAATCAGAAGATAATATAGAGCCACATTGTTCACAGATTAAGAGATCCTTAGATTTTTTTTTTAGTTTTTCTTCTTGATCTGTTTGAGTTGATGCAAACGCTGTAAAAGACTTTGATTCAGTTTCAATATCATCTACATTAGGTATAATTCTTAATTTAGAAGTCCCTTGTTCCTTAGTTTTACTTTCTTCAGTAAAAGGCATGAATGGAACGCTTTGAACCGGTGTTACTTCTTCAGTTTTTTGAGTAAGGGTTTGAAATAAGGTATCCATCTCAGGTTTGGGCGTTACTGGAAGAATAGTTTGTAAAGGTTTCGTTTTTGCAGGCTCGCCTTGCTTTTCTTTTTTATCTTTTTTTGATTTTTTCATAGATTCAATTAAACTCTCTTGTTTCTCACGTTTTTCTAGAATTTTCTTCTCTTTTTCAATTTTGGCTTTTATCCTATCTTGTTTCTTTTTTTCCTTTAATTTCTTTTTCTTCTCTTTCTTTGAAATAATTGTTTGAGGCATATAATCAATTAATGAATCAGAAGAAGATGTTGAAGTAGTTGTGGTTGGAAAAATTGGAGATCTTTCAGTCAATTCTGGTTGGGGTTTCGGTGTCGATTCAATTGTCATTGAAGCGGGTTGAGGTTTAGGATGCTCTTCCCTTTTAATTACGCGAAAGGGTATTTGATTAGAAGAACTATCTATTGGTTTTTCGGAGTAAGAACTTTGAAATTCTTTGGGAGGTGGAGCTGGTTCGGGAACATTAGAAGTAAAAGGAATTGTTTTTGGTTTATAAACATTTTCATCACTAATTAAGGTTTCTAGTTCTGATCTTATAGCATCTTTAATCAGAATTTCATCTGGAGTTTTGAATTCTATTTCGGTTGGTTCAGGTATTGAGATTTCGGGAATTGTTTGCGACTTTATCTTTGGTATTGGTTCAGGAACAGGCGGTGCTTCATATTCAATCTCAGATTCAGGTTCAAAATGTGTGCTAGGTTCTGCTATTTTAGTTACCCTTGGTTCAGGGACAGGTGGAGCCTCATATTCAATTTCAGGCTCTAATTCTATAATCCTAGCCGGCTCTGGAATAGGTGGAGCCACATACTCACCTTGAGGTTTGACAGAAGGCATTACACTCGAGGGAGATTGAGCTACTTCCTTAACTATTTGTCCTGGAGCATAAACGATAGTACTTTCAATCAATTGCTTAGGAACACCTTGTCCTATCATTAAGCACGCAAGAATGTGAAAGCAATCTCCTACGCCATCACCCGTTTTAGCTGAAGTTTCCATATAGTACAAGTTGAAATCGCTGGTAAATCTACTAATCTCTTTAGCTGAGACGGCCCTTTGGTCAATTAAATCACTTTTATTTCCAACTAGCAATATTGGAATATCAGCCTTTATGTTTGCTCTAACTTCTTCAATCCATTGGGGCAAATGATCGAAACTAGCAGAGTTTGTAAGATCGAAAACGAGTACTGTTCCTAACGATCCCCTATAGTACATTGGTCTTATAGAACTGAATCGTTCCTGACCACCAGTATCCCAGAGCTGGAGTTTACATTTAATTGGTCCTTCAGAAGTATCAATGGATATTGTTTTCACGTGAAAATCAACCCCAATAGTCATTTTATAATCCTCGGTAAAGAATCCTTTTGAAAATCGGAGCGTAAGAGCTGTTTTACCAACTCCCCCATCGCCTACAACAATAGATTTAAAAAGATAATCATATTCATCAGCCATTTTGAATCTTCCATTACTTTATTCGGTTTTAATTTTTATATTTATAACATCAAACAAATTTCTTATATTATTATTATTAATAAAAATTTATTTAATTATACTTTTGGATAATTTAATTCTTAAACTCTAAATCTCTCAAGATTAATGAGAAATTATTTTAAATATATCTCTAAGCTGTATTCACTTATGAGTATATAAAAATTATATCAT
>JBHLLM010000055.1:0-11193 GCA_048885575.1 Candidatus Hermodarchaeota archaeon | reverse complement strand
TGTTGATGATAATACACTTTATAAGCATAGGATAAACAGAATCTATGATATTTTTCTGCCAGAAAATAATTATATTAAAACAGAAAATGAAATTTTATCCATTATTAAAAATATTTTTCAACAAAAAACAATTGAAATAACACCTTCAGATTTCTTGAAAAAGTTAGGGGAAAAAATAAATAAACGCTGTATTTTATCATTAGCAGCAAAATATAATGTTCCTATTTTTGTACCTGCTTTATCTGATTCTGAATTAGCTTTAGATTTAATTAAGTATTCTCTAAAAGAAAATTACGAATTTAAGTTTGATATCATTGGAGATGTGATGAAATTTGGCGAGATCATTAGAAAATTTAAAGAACATGGAACTCTTATAATCGGTGGTGGCGTACCTAGAAATTGGGCACAACAAATTTTTCCTTTATTGGATCAACTTGAAAAAATGAAAACAGTAGGATATAAATATTCTGTAAGAATACATACTGCTACTGAATACGATGGCGGATTATCTGGATGTACGATTTCTGAATCAAAATCATGGGGGAAATATTCTTTAGAATCTGAATATGTGAGTGTTTGGTGTGATGCTACAATTGCTTTACCTATATTAATAACAGGACTCTTTCAGAAATTGAATTTAATTAAAAACTGAATTATAAAAAGAAGTAGGATAAAAAAATTGAATTATTAAAGCCTATGTGCTATCTGATTATGCTTCGTTTAACTATAGTAGCCTAAACTATCTTCATCATCGTCATCCCAATCTTCGTCATCATCGTCCCACTCCTCATCATCCTCGTCCTCATCGAATTCCCAGTCATCATCATCTTTATCTGTTAAATGTTCTATCATATCATCTACTCACATCCTTTAACCTATCTTTTTAGTTTTTGATTTAACTTAAATTGAAAATAATTGATGTTCCTAAGTATCAACAAAGTATTATCAAGTATTTAAATATTCTGTTTTCAATTATTAATGATAATTAAGGAATGATATAATTATAAGATTAAGGACTGTTAAAAATGAATAAGAAGACAAATAACCGTTTGATTCCAGCATATTGGGGAGATTATTTTAAGAATTTTTATCCATTACTGCTATTTAGATATTCTTGTAATAGATCACATAAAAAAAATTAAAGTAAAATCTAGAATTTAAAAATACTCAATTTTAAGAATAGATTCTCCCTAAAATATATCTTTTTTCAATTCAATTAAAAAACAGATTATTTAATGAATATTTGAAAATAAAATTGCTACTCTGCCGAAATTGGGTCTCAATCGTTTTTTTCTTTATGTTTCAGTAAATACTTTGAAAAAATATTCATATATAAACATTCCTCAGGTGGCATCTCGGGAGTTAATATTGGATGTTCTGTAAATTCAACATTGCTACCTCTTATGATTACAACTGGAGTTCTTTGATCTGCTTCACTCAATAAAAATTGTGCTGCACTAGCTAAATCATCAGCTATAGCTCTCATTGTAATTTCCATAGGGCGATTGAAAAGATCAGGATGTCCTATTAAATTTTCTATAGGCTCAAAACCTGCCGTTGCAATAGCAATCCCTATCGTACCTTTCCTTAAAGGTTGGACTCTTGAGTCTGCGATGATCACACCAAGGTTCTTAATTTTAAATCCTTCTCTTAATTTTTTCCAATAATCCCATACGACTTCCTTTATATTTTCAGGTAAAAGAACAACTTTATTAGGTCCTGCGTTAGATTGATCAATACCAGCATTTGCTATTAAGAAATCATTAACTTTTGCCAAAATAACATGAGTCATACCCCCTAAGATCATAGAAGATTCTTCTAATATGAGTTCTACATATCTTTCATCCATATCATATTTGACTGCTAAATCTCTTGCCTTATTAGATATATTTTTTACTTCTGATAATTTCCTAACTCTTCCTTGAGAGGTAGCGATTATCTTTTCAGCAATAACAATAATATCCCCATCTTTTAAAGATTCACCCCGTTGTTTTATCTGATCAACTATAATTTCTAATAAAGGGTCAAATTCTCTGATGAGAGGAAGTTTTATTGAAAATAATTTCATGATGATTAGAGGAATTAAACCTATTTATAAGTAGTTACCGTCTCTAAATATTAGAAGGATTGAAAGTCTTAATTTTAAATACAAAACAAAATAAAAGGATTTAATATATAGATATACAATAATACTAAAACTATTAATAATTATGTATGAAATTTATACAAAACTTTTTGATCATTTAGAAATAGGTGATACAGTTCCCACTGTTATTATGGGCGTATTGAATTTGAGCCCTGAATCGTTCTATAAAAACTCTGTATACAACGATCTTACATCATTAGAAACAGCGGCTTTAGAAATGATCGAAGGAGGGGCAAAGATGCTAGATATAGGTGCTCGTTCTACAGCTCCATGGTCAAAGAGGATTAGTATAGACGAGGAACTTAACCGTGTAATTCCTTCAATGGAACTCATATGCAAAATCGTTCCAAATGAGATTATCATTTCTGTTGATACCCAGTATAAAAAAGTAGCACAAAAAACCTATGATATTGCTTTAAAATTTAAAAAAAATATGATTATTAACGATGTAAGCTGCCTAAAAACCGATCCGGGATTAATAGATTTTGTTATAGAAAATAATCTACCTGTAATATTAATGGCATCAAAATCGATACCTGGTGATTTATGTACAGTTGAAGAAATTATTGGAGAATTAAAAAAAACAATCGTTTTATTAAACTCTAGAGGGCATGATCCTAATAAGATTATAATTGATCCGGGAATTGGTCGATGGATTGAAGAAAAAACACCAAAATATGATATGAAAATAATAGGGAACTTAGAAAAGCTTCGTACTCTCAATAAACCAATTTTAATAGCAGTTTCCAGAAAATCATTCATTGGTGCAATTTTAAAAATTCCTGAACCAGAAAAACGGCTTAATGGAACTCTGTCAGCGACAGCGATAGCAGTTTATAAGGGAGCGCATATAATTCGCACTCATGATGTAAGTAATCAACTCGCTGAAATTGTAAAAATGGCAGAGGAAATTAGAAAAAGTGAGTAGTTCTCTTTAATTTTGTATTTTAGAAAAATAGTGCAAAATTAAGCCCCATTTTTTAAATCCCGCGAAATCTTGATACTTTCTGGTTGAATCATCTAAACTCAATTATGTTTCGCAATCTGAGTTCACTTACTTTATTCTTTTTTTATTTCAAGCGTGAAAAAAATGTGCTAACATTTATAACTACGCAATACCATACATTATATGTAAATTGATAAATTATCACCAAAGTTTCAACTTGATTTGATATATTTACTTTTACAAAAATTATAATCATGATTAGATTACTATGCCTAAGAACGAACCTAGTCAAGATTCTTATGATGCAGATGACATTAAGGTTCTGAAAGGATTAGATGGTGTGCGTAAACGCCCTGCAATGTATATTGGAGATCAGGGTAAAAAGGGACTTCACCATCTTATTTACGAAGTCTTAGATAATGCAGTAGATGAAGCTATTGGTGGATATGCCAATGAAATCAAGGTTACTCTTTTTAAAGATAATTCTGTTCAAATTCAGGATAATGGAAGAGGCATACCTATTGATGTACATCCAGAATTTAATAAACCTGCCCTTGAAGTAATAATGGAACATTTACACTCTGGAGGAAAGTTTGACAATAAGAGTTATAAAATCTCTGGGGGATTGCATGGAGTAGGACTTTCTGTTGTTAATGCTCTAACGGAGTGGATGGATGTTGAAATCTGTCGAGATGACCAACTCTATAAACAGAGATTTTCTAAAGGAAAAAAAGTATCAGAACCTAAAATAACTGAAATTAAAAATGCAAAATCTTATACAAAAATAACTTTTTATCCAGATGACGAAATTTTTGAATTTGATAAAAATGAACTACTTTATAATCCTTCGGCAATTTCTAACCGAATGCGAGAACTCGCGTTTCTTACTCCTCAGGCACGATTTGAGCTTCATAATAAAATTGAAGACGAGAAAGAAGAATTTTATTATGAGGGAGGACTTAAAGAATTTATTTCATATTTAAATAAAGATAAACAACCTCTCCATAATGACATCATATATATAAGCGACTCTTCCGAAGACGAAAATGGTAAAATTATTTACTGTGATCTCGCAATGCAGTATAATACTACCTATCAAACTAATATTCTTTCCTATGCTAACACGATTAATACCATTGAGGGCGGAGTTCACCTGACAGGATTTAAATCTGCTCTTACAAGAACTTTTAATTCATATATAGAGAAGTTCATGGAAAAGAAGTATAAAGAGCATGTTCTAAGTGGGGCTGATACAAGAGAAGGATTGTCTGCTGTTATTTCGGTTAAATTACCCGATCCACAATTCGAGAGTCAAACCAAAATCAAATTAGGTAATCCTGAAGTTAGACAAATTATAAGCCAGATAGTAACTGATAGATTGACTCAATATCTAGAAGAGCACCCAGAAAGAGCGAAAAAAATAGTTTTAAAAACAATTAATGCTAAATTAGCAAGAGAAGCTGCCCAAAAAGCGCGGCTATTAATTCGTAGAAAATCTGTTTTAGACAGCGCCAGAATGCCTGGTAAATTAGCTGATTGTTCCTCAAATGATCCAAAAGAGAGTGAAATTTTTATTGTTGAAGGAAATTCTGCAGGAGGATCAGCAAAACAAGGAAGAGATAGAGCTTATCAAGCAATTTTGCCTCTAAGGGGTAAGGTATTAAATGTAGAAAAAGCACGAATGGATAAAATATTACAAAACAATGAGATCATATCTATAATTAAAGCACTCGGAGTTGGCATCCAAGAATATAACGAAGTAAATGGTTATGAAAAAGAAGTTGGAGAAAATGGAGAAAATGAGGAATCTGAGGAATCTGAGGAAACAGAGAAGCATTTTGATTTAAGTAAGTTAAGATATCATAAAATCGTAATTTTGTGTGATAGTGATGTGGATGGTCACCACATCGAAACCCTCTTACTAACTTTTTTCTTTAGATACATGCGAGCCCTAATTGATGGGGGATTTCTGTATCTAGCAGCACCACCGCTTTATAAAGTATCGTATAAGAAAGATAAGTTTTATGTCCTCTCAGACAAAGAGAAAGAAGAAAAACTTGAAGAACTGAAGAAAAAGCATCAATTAAAAGACACTGAATCAATTAGAATCCAAAGATACAAGGGTTTAGGTGAGATGAACCCTGAAGAGCTTTTCCAAACAACCATGAATCGCGAAACCAGAACTTTAAAGAAAGTTACTTACGAAGATTTTATAGAAAATGACCTTATCTTCACAAAATTGATGGGTAAAGAGGTAATATCTAGAAAAAAATACATTTTTTCCAATTTCGATGAAGTAAATGTGTTAGATGTTTGAATTTTAAATTATAGCTTTTTATCAACTAAATTAGGGTTTGAAAATGGTTTCAGAAAATATTAAAGAGATCTCATTAAAAGAAGAAATGAAGAGTAGTTATATAAACTACGCTATGTCCGTTGTAATTGGTCGTGCAATTCCTGATGTGAGAGACGGACTCAAACCAGTTCATCGGAGAATAATTTACGCAATGGCAGATAACAATTACCTCTACAATCAACCTCATGTGAAGTCTGCGAGGATTGTTGGCGAGACTATGGGGAAATATCATCCTCATGGAGATGCCGCAGTGTATAACAGTTTAGTTCGCATGGCACAAGACTTTTCATTGAGATATCCTTTAATACATCCACAAGGAAACTTCGGATCGATTGACGGAGACCTTCCTGCTGCTATGCGATATACTGAAGCAAGGTTAGCACAAATTTCTAACGAACTGATTGAAGATTTAGATAATGAAACTGTGGATTTTCAACCTAATTTTGACGATAGTTTACAAGAACCTGTGTTTTTACCCTCTAAGCTTCCAAATATGTTGATCAACGGGACAAAAGGAATCGCAGTTGGTATGGCAACCTCAATGCCTCCTCATAATTTAGCAGAAGTTTGTGATGGAATTATTGCTACGGTTGATGACCCTGAGATTTCGGTTGAAGAACTCATGGAAATTATAAAAGGACCAGACTTTCCAACAGGAGGGTCTATAACAGATACGAACGGTGTTTATACTGCGTATACAACGGGTACGGGAAACCTAACCTTGAGAGGAACAGTTGAACTTGAAACCAAAGGGAATAAAAATAATTTGGTTATAACTGAGATTCCATATTTAGTGAATAAGACAGTGCTTGTCGAATCTATCGCCAAGCTAATAAAGGATGGAATTCTTAAGGATGTTCGAGATTTAAGAGACGAATCTGACAGAAGGGGAATGCGTGTTGTGATAGAATTATCTAAAAACGCGCAACCAGTTATAATTAAAAACATTTTATTCAAAAGAACCAGGCTTCAAACAACAATTAGTATAAGCAATTTAGTTCTTATCAATGAAGGTAAACAACCGAAGATTCTTAATTTAAAAGAAATAATTGATGAGTATATTAAACATCGACTTAATATTATCTATAAAAGAACAGAATTTTATCTTAAAAGAGCAAAAGCTAGACTCCATAAGGTAGAAGGACTTTTAATAGCTCTAAAGAACATTGATGATGTTGTTAGAATTATTAAAAGTGCTAAAGATACGAATGATGCGAAAGAAAAATTAAAGGAGGCTTATGAATTAAGTGATATTCAAGTCCAAGCAATTTTAAGCATGCCTTTATCTCGATTAACTAATTTAGAACAACAAAAATTAATTGATGAAGAGCAAACACTAAAACAGAGTATTAAAGAATTTGAAAAGATTTTAAAAAGCAAAAAAGTTCGATTAGGTATCATTAAACAAGAACTAAATGATTTAAAAAAGAAATATGGGGATGAAAGAAAGACAAAAATCGAAATTGTCGAACATAAGAAAATAAAAGAAATTGAAAAACAAGATTTAGTGAAAAAAGAACCTACAATAATAATATTTACTAAAAATCAATACATAAAAAGAATTTCCGTAGAGGAATATCGTGCTCAAAGACGTGGTGGACGCGGAAAAAAAGGAATGACTGTTCGCGAAGAAGATATAATTGATGATCTTTTTGTTTGTTCTACTCATGACACAATCTTAATTTTTACATCTAAAGGCCGAGTTTATTCATTAAAATGCTTTGAAATCCCATCACAAAAACGCACTGCGAGGGGTAAACCTATAATTAATTTAATTCCATTGCAGACTGGAGAAAAAATATCCTCAATGATTCCTATTCATAGTTTTAACACAAACGAAATGCTTATTATGACCACGAAAAACGGAATCATAAAGAAGACTCCTCTAAGATTATTTACCAAATTTAAAAGTACAGGGGTTAGAGCTCAGCGGATTCGACCGAATGACGAACTAATAAGCGTGAAAAGACTTTCAAACGATCTTCAAGATATCTTTATCGCTACTAAATTGGGTTATGCGGTTAGGTTTGACGAAACAGAATTACGAGAATTGGGAAGAACCTCAATGGGAGTGAAAGGAGCTGAGCTTAGAGAAGGAGATGAAGTAATTGATAGCTTGCTTGTAACCGATGATAATATAATTTTGACCTTAACCGAGAAGGGTTATGGGCAAAGAACATTCCTCAAGGAATATAGAAAAACAGGACGCGGAGCTAAGGGTGTAAAAAATATTACATTAGATCCCATAAAAAATGATAAGGTTATTGCAATAAAAATAGCAAAACTTATGGATATTTTGATTGGGACAGAGCAAGGGCAAGTGATAAGAGTTCCTGTAGACTCTATACGAATTACTCATAGAAAAGCTAAAGGAGTTAGAGTAATTAAACTTTATGCTAAAGATTCTGTTGTCGCAATTGGTAAGTGTGCAGCACAAATTGATGAGGATGAAGAAAATTAATGTATTATAATTCTACTAGAATCCTATTCATTAAGATAAGGGACTAGACATAAAAAAATAAAATCATCTTCTCCAACATTTGCTATTCCATGCTTCTCATTTGGAGGTATATAAACCACATCCCCATTTTTAACTATTTCTTCTGTCCCAGAATCGTTATAAAACTTACCCTTACCGCTTAATATATAAATTTCATGATCTTGGGAGTGACAGTGAAGAGGCACTTCATTTTTAGGTCTAATCTCAAATCGTCTCATAGCAAAATTTTTAGCTCCATCGTGCTCTTCGTCAATAAGCCATCTGACATAGACATTTTTAACTAGAGTACCATCGCTTAACACTGCGGGTTTATTCTCCACTTGTTTATAATTTTTTTTCCGCATTATTGAAATAATTTTTAATCTAATAAAATAATATCATATATTAATTGATATTCATCTCAAGAATTTTGACTTATGAAGACTATTGGGTTTGATTATTCTCATCAGAATAAATTAACTATTGAAGATCCTGGTTTCAATGATTTTGTAGAATATCTCTTCAATTCCGATTTAAAGTTGGGAAAAATTGAAGCAGGAATTACTTACGAAAAATTATCCGATTACAATTTATTTATTATCGGAGTTCCTTATGCTGAATCTCACTTAAATTCTGAAGAAATTGAATCTTTGATCAAATATGTCAAAGATGGTGGATCTCTTCTTATCATAAATGATAAGGGAGGAGAAATAGAAAACAAGAATAATCTAAATGATCTAACCAAATTTTTTGGTATCAAATTCATTCCTGATCAACTTTTTGATAATGAAAATTATTCAAAAGACATTTCTCGTCCAATAATTAAGGATTTCAAAAGACATTTTATTATGCGAGATATCACCCAAATTATTCACTCTAATGGATGTACCATAGAGATAGATGAATCAGTAGTAACCGAAGATATTGATGTAAGTGCAATAGCATTCTCCTCTAAAGAATCTGCTTGGCATAAAATCTTTGATGGAGAGGATTGGGTTGATGAACCTGTAGAAAATGCTCCTATAATCGCCATTGGTCATTATGGTATGGGAAAAATTGTAGCGATAGGTAATCTGTCTCTATTCTCGGGATTTCATGCTTTATACGGCATAAAAGCTGCTGATAACTTTAAATTAATTTCTAACATCATTTCTTGGCTAATAAATAAAGCAAATTCCCAAGAAGCACAGTTATCGCAACCTGTTTATATATCAGTCCCAATTGAACAAGATCTATATTATTGGATGAAGGAACAAATTGATGAAGAAAAATGGAAGACTGTTGAAGATATCATAAATTTCGCTCTTAAAGTTATTAAATTTAGGATGAAAAAGCAGGGTATTCAAGAAGAATAATTTGATATCAAGTAAAAATACCTTAATTAAATTTATATTGGTTAATTGAATGATTCAAACAGATAAAAATCAGATTTTAATTGGATTATTGTCTGATACGCATATCCCTCAAAGAATAGATAACATACCAGAAAGTGTAATAGAAGATTTTAAAAAAAGAGATGTTGATTATATATTTCATATGGGAGATTTCACCTCTTTCGAGGTATATAAGAAACTCTCTGAGACTTTTGGAAGTGATAAAATTAAAGCAGTGCGAGGTAATATGGATTTTGACTCTAGACTAAAAAAACTTTTACCTGAGAAATTAGAATTTAAAATTTATAACTTTAAAGTCTTAATACTTCACGGATTGGGGGGACCTAACATGATAATAGAAAGATTGATTAAAAAACTAGATTTACTTAATTCCGATTATGATATCGTTATTTTTGGGCATACACATAGACCAGTTAACGAAAAACGAAATGATATTTTATTTTTTAACCCAGGAACTACTACACCTATCGATAATCGATTTACAGTAATTAGTTCATATGGATATCTAAAAATTTCAAATGAAAAAATAGAGGCTGAAATAATCTACCTTTAATATAAAAGAAATATCTTCTATCAAAATAGGTTTGAATCCATTGACTTTCCACTTAACTTCTTATAATGATTTAATACAGCTTGGCGAGCAGCGTAAACAAAAGCTCTTTTTACATTAACCCCAGTAATAGCTATAGTTTCATAAATTAAACAATGATTAAGCTTTGCTGTGTCTAATACTTGTCTTAACTTAGAAATATCAACTATATTTTCTAAATCTCTCTTGTTTGCTAACACTACTATTGGTACTTCAGGAGGATCGTAAGGTGCGGGTGGAATTAATTTATCTCCATAAAATTTAAGAAGCTCTTTAAGAGACCATATGTTCTCACCCCATTGATCTATTAGACTATCCCATGTGAATATTACTGCGTCTGTGCCTTTTAAAACTGTTTGACGCTGAAATTTGTGCCTTCGTTGCCCCGCTACAGTGTAAACCTGAAACACTACATTAGATACTCTTGCTACTACTCGATCAAAGAATAAGGTTCGTCCAGTAGGGTCCTGAATTTGCTGCATGTCTCCGCTCGCAAGCCCCTCTCGATTGTAAACCCATTCTAATGCTGTGGTCTTACCACCGAGAGAAGGACCATAAAAACAAATTTTAAATACTAAAGTACCGTCTCCTCGTCTACTTGGCAATGGTTATGACCTCTTTTTCAATTAAAAGTCAAGTTTGATTTTATAAACTAATAACAATAATTATTTATTAAACTTTGTAAATCAAAAACTTTTTTCTTTTCGGTTAGCTTTAATAGAAAGGATTGTGATATTTACTACTTTCTTGAGATTGTATTGTTCTTAATTTAATTTCCTTATCAATCAATCCCTCAATGTGGCATAAATATTCATATTCATCCTTAACGCAGAGAGTTATTGCAACTCCAACTTTATTCATACGAGAAGTTCTTCCAATACGGTGGATATAATTTTCTGGATATTTTGGAATATCATAATTAAAAACATGAGAGATATTATCAATATCTAATCCTCTAGCTGCTACGTCTGTAGCGATGAGTAAATTTATTTTATGGTCCTTAAAAGCTTTTAGGATCTTCTCTCTCTGATATTGAGATAAATCTCCTGAAATAAGATCAACTTTGTAATTGAAGTTAATACGGGACTTTAATTTGTTGCTTAACCATGTAGCTGTTCTCTTTGTATTCACAAATACTAGAAGATGCGTTGGCTTTTCTCTTCTAAGAATCTTGAGGAAAGTTTTAAATTTATCACCGTATCGCTCAATCATATAATAATACTGCCTTGTATTTCCAACAGTTAAGTCATCTCTACTTAAATTTATGAAAATGAATTGATTTT
>JBHLLM010000054.1:0-11241 GCA_048885575.1 Candidatus Hermodarchaeota archaeon | reverse complement strand
AATTATTCTGTAAAGTTTAATTTTCCTCAAAAATGGTCTGATGTTAATGTACTTAGAAATGATGTTAACATTACTAGTTTGGTCGATATTAATTATATCGAAAACGAAGTCTATATTTCAGAAAATCTTATTTCAGAAGGCGATTCATGGGAAATAACCGCCAGGTCATCAAAAACTGACATTATTCTAGACGTAAGCAGAACTGAGTTTTATGCCGGTCAAGAATTAAAATTTTTCCTTGCTACTCCTGTTTTGGAAGGAAATTATACTTTTGTTTTAACAGATACCTTTGCGGATCAAATAAATAGCAACACAAAAGTTATACCTCCTGAATCTAGTAGCTTCACTTACACAATTCCATCGAGCGCTTTGGACGGTTCCTATAAAGCATATATTTACTGGTATAACGGTACTGACGCGGGTGTAGCAACTCAAGTGTTTAAGATTATTTTACCAGAAGTAATTGACTGGGCTTCAATAATCAGTATTTTAGTTATAGTAGGAATAAGTTCCGCTGTAACAGCTACATCAATAGTGCTTACAAAGAAAAACAAACGTAAAAAACAAGCTATGAAAGAAAAAACTATCAATAAATTCATGGATATTCTGAATTTAAGCTATGTAATTATGATTGAAAAGAAATCTTCTTTAAATGTGTTTGATCAAAGTTTTACCGGAAAAGAATTCAATTCAACGCTTGTATCAGGATTTTTAGAAGCAATACGCACATTTGGGTTAGATATTTCGGGATCAGGGGAACACTCGCAAACCGTTAAGCTCGAATATCAAGACTCAAAAATCTTAATGTCAGATTACAAGAGTTTCCGACTCATATTTATTTTGAAAGAAATACCCTCTTCACAGTTTTATGAGGTCATTGAAGATTTATCTTTAGAAATTGAAGAGAAATATGGGATATATTTAAAAAATTTCAGAGGGAATCTTAAACACTTTGAAGGGATTGAAGATTTATTAAGAAAACACTTGGGTACTTCATTTTTATATCCTCTCAAATTAACTGGGACTGGCAAAATGAAAATTAATCCCATGGAAAAGTCCTTGATAAACAAAGTAATAGAGATCATGAAGAAAAATCGAAGAGATTATTTCTTTGTCACCGAATTAATTCAGGAGATCACATTTGATTCGAAGGAAATAGAAGCTTTATATTCACTAATAATTAAAAGAATTTTTAATCCAATATCTTAAAATTAAATTATTTTTGTTTAATTTCTAACTCTAAGAATTTTTTATGTAATTGTTAATCCCATAATTTAGATCATTTTGAATCTTTGAATAATTTTACTTCATTTCAGAGCTCTTTTTTTTAACTATTATATTCAAACCTTTTACAAGAGCTAATACAGAGCACATTACTATATCTTCATGAGTAGCGCTAGTTTTCACAATTATTTTACTTTCAATATCTAAAATTTCAATTGTTACATGCCCTAATGCTTCAGTACCCCCTGTGATTGCATCAATGTGGAAATTTAATAGTTTAATATTGCTCATTGGTTTAAAACATTTAACAATTGCATTTACCGATGCATCAACAGGACCAACTCCTACCGAAGAGGCAACTTTTTCAACAAAATCGCCATTTCTTATTTTTAAGCGAACGGTTGAAGTAGGGGTAATAGAACCCGTCAACACTGTCAGTTCTTCTAGGATTACATACTGTTCTTCTTCGGGAATTTCTCCCATCACATCCTTAACAATTGCTAAAAAATCTTCTTCTGAAACCTCGTGTCCTTTGTCGCCAAAGTCTTTAATATGAGTCATTATTTTAGTGAACTGCTGCTCGTCAGTATTAATACCTAAGTCTCCTAATTTAGCTTTTAACGCGTGACCTCCACTGTGTTTTCCAAATTTAATAGACTGTTTGAGTATATCCATGACATCGTCTGTTCTGCTTATTCCAATTAATTGTGGTGTAATTGGTTCGTACGTTCGTGCATTTTGTATCATCGCGTGAGCGTGGATTCCTGCTTCGTGCGCAAATGCGTTTTGTCCGATTAGTGGTTGGAGTCGTCCTATTTTTACCTTTCCACCACAATAACTCTCAATAAGTTTTGCCGTAGGAAAAATCTTATTGGTTACGATATTCATTGGTAGTTGGTATAAAGCATATAATGACATAGCTGTTTCCTCAAACGAGGCATTACCCGCTCGTTCTCCTAACCCCATTATGGTTGTTTGGGCTTCCGAAGCACCATTTTCAAACGCCGCAATGGTGTTCGCAACAGCTAAGCCAAAATCGTTATGACAATGTGCTGCTATTCTAATATTTTTTGGAATCGCTTTATATATGTTATTCACCATGTATCCGAACGCCCTTGGTGAAATTGTCCCTACAGTATCAGGAATGTTTATTCTCGTTGCTCCATTCTCAATTGCAGTTAGATTTGCTCTAATTAAGAAATTAAGATCAGAACGAGTTGCATCTTCAGCTGAAAATAGAATTGTAGAGTAATGCTCTTTTGCATAAGATATATGCTTCTGAATCTGCTCGATTACCTCTTTTCGACTCACTTTAAGTTTTGATTCAAGATGGATATCAGAAGTAGCAATAAACAGATGAATTCCATCCATATCAGCATCAATAACTTTATCAATATCAAGTTTAGCCATTCTCGCTAGCCCCATTACTTCAGAATCCAATCCTAATTTGGCTATATCTTTACACGCATCAAAATCGCCTTTAGATGTAACTGGAAATCCGGCTTCAATTACATCAATTTTCATCTCGTTGAGTGCTTGCGCTATTGATAGTTTTTCTTTGTGAGTAAAATTTATTCCGGGGGTTTGTTCTCCATCACGGAGCGTTGTATCGAAAAAATATGCTTTTTCAGGAAGAAATAGCGTATCTCTAATCTCCCCCATCATCTGCGAAACACTTATATTGTTGTTTTTTTTCATTTTTCCTTACCTAAATTATTTGTTTTATCTATATACACAACCCCTCTAAAGAGAAAGAATTCCCTTTCCGTAAAACGAAAGAGAGGGGTAACTACAGTAATAATAAAAGTAGATTTAATAATAACAATAAAAAGGGATATATTTTCAAAATTGAATTCCTAATTTCGGTTTTAGTCTTTTTTTGAAACAGCATTACTTATAAATCCCTTTTTAATTATCTATTGAAATGGAAATAAAAGGACACTTATAAAATTTTCCATAAGATTTAGGTAATAGTATCGATTTAACATGAAAGTTTATATTTTTTAATATCAATAATGAAATCAGATATTAGACGACAATTTTAACTGTTAAATAAGGAATAATTCTTTTTAATAATTATGAAAGAAAGAATGAATGTGTTATTTATTATTACTGACGCTCAACGGGCGGATCATTTAGGGTGTGCGGGAAACCCACATGTAAAAACTCCTAACATTGATAACCTAGCAAAAGATAGTGTACGCTTTTCTAACTATTATTGCAGTAATCCTATTTGCATGCCGAATAGAGCGACTTTGCTTACGGGTTTATATCCAAACGTACATGGTGTAAGAAGTAACGGTATAAATTTGAATGAAAACCTCATAACTATTACAAAAGTACTTAAAAGAAGAGGGTGGTACACTGCGGCAGTTGGAAAAATACACCATCAGTTTTGGTTGGGTCCATTTAGACACAAAACAAAATCTTCTGAGAGTTTAATTAGTTGGGCTGTTGATAAGGGAAAAAATGATCCCGTAGGTAAGAATTTCCCTCTTCCTTATTATGGCTACGACGAAGTGGAACTAGTTTCTGGTAATGGTACGGTGTGTGCTGGACATTATACAGAATGGCTGGAAGAAAGAGCGCCTAAGATCGCTAATGAAATGAAAAAGCGAGTCCAGAACTATGATAATCTATTTAATTTGTTTTGTGACGAGATTCCGGGTGATCTATACAATACTACTTATGTGAAGGAACGAACACTTTCTTTCCTTGAGAGATATGCAATGGGAAATTATGGAGAAAAACCCTTCTATCTACATTGTTCCTTTCCAGATCCACATTATCCTCTTTTTCCCCCTAAAAGATTTCAAGATATGTACCAACCAGAAGATATAGAACTCCCTACAAGTTTTCAAGATATAAAGAATTTATATAACCATCAATATTTAGGGAATCATTTAAAGAAACCTCCATTTAAAAGAGCGTTTTTAAGAGAGTCAACAGAGGAAGAAGTCCGAAAGCTCACGGCTTTAACATACGCCGCGATTAGTTATGTTGATCATAGTATTGGTGAAATATTAGCATCTTTAGAAAAGCTAGGATATTCAGAAAACACCATGGTTATTTTTACAAGCGATCATGGGGACTTAATGGGCGACCATGGACTTCTTTTTAAAGGTCCTTGCCCTTTTAATGGAGTATTAAATATTCCCTTAATATGGAAAGTACCTAGACTCACAAAATCAAATTTTTCAGACTCTTTAGTTAGTACTATAGATATTCCAAAAACTATACTTAAACTTTTAGAAATCAAAGAACACCATCATCCTCCCGGAATGCAAGGTTTTGATATCTCCCGAATATTAGAAAATCCAAATCAACAGGTCAGGCAAAGTATTTTAATCGAGAATGATGAAGAAGTAGGACCTTTGGAAGCACGATTAAGGCATTTAATTACTGAAGATTACAAACTAACAGTTTACGGGGGAATAGATAATTTTGGTGATATTTACGATCGTAAACACGATCCTCATGAATTTAATAATCTATGGAACGAAAAGGGTTTTCGGGAGACAAGATTCAAACTTGTTAATAAACTTTTACAAGAAAATTTAAAAGCTCAAACGAAATATCCAAGAAGAATTGCTGCTAACTAATTAAAAATAAATTAAGCGATATATTCACAGAGTGAACTATTATAAAAACTCAAAATCGATACAAAAGGGTATACAATGGATTTATCTCTAAATTATACGATCGATCACTAAAAATAGGTCTCAGTATTTTTGGTGAAAAAAATCTTAGAAAGCATCTTATAGATTTAATTTCACCTCTAATTAATCGTAACGATATTATTTTAGATTTGTGTTGTGGAACTGGAACCTTAACAGTGATGCTCGCAAAATCAATTTATTCTGATTGTAATATTGTTGGAATCGATTTATCAAAAGGGCAAATTATTCATGCAATAAATAAAAATCAATTTTCTAACTTAGATTTTAAGGTGATGGATGCTATTAATCTCAGATTTGCGCCAGAATCTTTTAATATTGTTTTAATCTCTGCAGCTTTACATGAAATGGATGAAGTTCTAAGACTTAAAGTACTACAAGAGATACATCGCGTTTTAAGAAAGGGCGGTTATCTATTTGTTTTTGATCATCATGAACCTTCAGAACCAAAACTTCGCATTTTTTATAACTTCTATTTAGGCTTTTGGGAAAGGATCTTGTCTCATTCATCTGAAATGCAGAAAAACATTTTCAGAGAACTAAAAAGTGCGAACTTCAAGCTTATTGACCAAATTATCTTTAATAAAAAATTCTATAAATTTTTTCAATTAATTATTTCTAAAAAGTAACTTTAAATGGGAGAAAAAATAGTAAATTTTGATTTATTAAATGAGAAGAAGCTATATATAATTAGTTAATAAGAAGTACTCGTCTTGTATAGAAAGGAGAATTTATTATGTCTGAAGAAAAAAACGAAAAAGTAAATAGCGATCAAAGAATAAATAAATATTCAGTTGGCCCAGGATTAGGCCTCATCATAATGGGTTTATCGTATTTGGTGTGGTGGCTTATGCCTTTCGCTTTTGATGCTTTTGCTCAGGATATGCGATGGGCTCATAATTGGGTATATGCCATAGTAATTTTAAATATCGGAGTTGCGTGGTATTATAAAAGTGCAATATCTCGTCTTGTTGTTGTTTTTCAAGCTTTTATGTTACCTTTGACCGCGAGTGGTTCATTTAATACATTGATTCTTTCCTATGTCTCTGGTTTTATAGCATTATTATGGGTTTTGGTAGTTATTATCGAAAAAGTTAAAGGAAACAAGTTACTAAAAGAAAAACTTCAGCTTAAAACTTGGAATTGGATAAACTTACATGCTATGGTGGTTTCTTGGATACTTATTGCTCATATTAGTTTGGTTTTTCTAATTGGGCGTCTACCCTTAGAATATCAACTTTTAAGTTTTGGAACTTATGCAGGATATTTAGCTAATCTACCACCTGAAAGTCTTGAATTTGCTACGTGGGCCTTTGACATTACCTTACTTGCTTGGATGTTAATCTCGTTGTACGAACAAATCAAATTGGGTTATAATTATAAAAATAAACCTTGGCCAAAATTTAGTTTCTGGTGGGTATTTATTTGTATGGGGTCTTCCTTAATAGCCTTGCTAATTCAAGAATTAACAATTGGTTTTTAATAAGAATTTACATTTTGAGAAAAGTATAGTTAAAAATACTACCGACTAAAGAGTGAAATATGACAAAAGAAGATATCCCAATGGCACACGCAGGTATGGCATCAGAAATAGAACTCCAAAAGAAATACTATGAAGAAGGAAGAATTTATATTCTACAGATTGAATCCACTTTGAAATGTCCACAATTATGCAAATACTGTTATGCAGGGAGTTTACCAGATAGCCCAGAAGGTTTAACATCAGAAGAAATTCGGAGGCTGCTAGACTCTGCTGCAGAGATGGGAGTAAGAATGATTGACTGGTTAGGAGGTGACCCTCTGGTTAGAAGTGATTGGTATGAATTGTGTAAATACTCCTCTAAATTAGGAATGATCAATAACATCTGGACGAGTGGTATACTATTAGCCAATCCCGAAGTTGCTAGGAAAGCAGTTGAAGTATCTTCTAAAGGTTTTATATCTACTCACTTAGATACACTTGATGTCGATTTGTATAAATTAATGCATGGAGGAGAACAGTTAGAAGGTAATCCTAATAATATTAATCTTATTTTAAAGGGTATTAAAAATGTCATCAAAGCTGGAAAAAATCCTGGTGCGATGGTTAATTGTATCACCTATACCACTCCTCTATCTAATGGTGATGCCAAGGCCATGATTACTTATTTTCAGGAAAAATTCCAAATTAAAACTTGTTTAACACTTTTTAATCCCGTAATTCATCGTAGTGGTAATCCGTCTTGGGAACCTAATAACGACCAGATAAAAGATGCCTATGAATTTAGAGATCGTATCAACTACCCTGATGATCCCTCTTGTGGTCCCATGGATGTATCAAAATTTTACTGTGGGACTGTTGTCTGTGTTACTTCTGAAGGGTGGGTAGTACCTTGCTCAGTTATAAGAACTAAAGAGTTTGGTAATATTCACGATGAAAGTTTAGAACACATAGTTGAAAAAACTCAGCAGCGTCTTCTGATGTTAGATTTTAGGGATCCAACAAAATTACCAGGAAATTGTGGTGCTTGTTCCAACAATTCAAACTGTTTTGGTTGCCGGAGCAGTGCGTATTATTATAATGGAGATATAATGGCAGCTGATCCTAAATGCTTTCAATTCTCAGCTTATACTTCTGAGAAGACAATAGAAGAATAATAAATGGCTATAATTTATTCATTAAAATTATAAATACAATTTTATCTTAATTTTAGGTATTATTTATTAATAAATTTAGTTAGCGACATATTCAATGAGAGAACATAAAAAATATGATTTTAGTGTTAATGATGTAAGCGAAGTTTATGCTGGACCTGGTGGAAAGCTCTGGGAATTACTAATGGGAGAGCAAATACATGTAGGTGGTCCAGAACAAACAGATTTACTTGCTACAAAAATAGGTCTTGATAAAAGCGGACAAAATCTTACCTTATTAGACATTTGTTCAGCTTTGGGCGGTCCTGCAAGACACTTAGCTGAGAAATACGAAATTAATGTAGTGGGTCTTGATATTACTCCAGAGATGATCTTGGAAGCAAAAAAAAGAACGAAAGGTAAACCCTATGAAAGTAAGATCGAATATAGAATTGGATCAGGGCTGGATATCCCGGCACATCGCAACTCGTTTGATGTTGTGTGGGGTCAAGATGCTTGGTGTTATATTCGAGATAAAGAGCGTCTGATAGAAGAGACATGGCGTGTACTAAAACCAGGAGGTACACTTGCGTTCACTGATTGGATTTGGGGACCTGTAAGCTCATCAGAAGAAGAATCTGATTTTTTGATGGAATTTATGGTTTTTCCCGATCTTCAAACTCTAGATGGATATTCAGAGTTAATTAAAAAAATTGGTTATAACATTGTTGAAAAGCTAGATCTACAGGAGGACTTTGCTAACCATATGGGTATCTATGTTATTACCCTTCAGAAGGCTAAATTAAATATAGAAGCAGAGTTTGGTTCTGATTTATATCTTGCTACTGAAAGAGGAATTCTCGCCTGGCAAAAAGCAGCACAGGAAAGAAAAGTAGGAAGAGGTCTCTGGATCGCTAAGAAGCTGTAATTAAATTAAAACTCTTTATTTTTCAATAATGACGAAACGAAGTGTACTTATTTTTACAAAGGTACCAATACCTGGACTTGTTAAGACAAGACTGTCAAAAAACACTCCAATTTCCAAGATAGAGTCTAGTTTACTAGCAGAAGCTATGTTAAAGGACACCATTATTATTGCTTCTAATAGTGACGCTGATATAATTGAAATAGGATATTACCCTGAACATAGTTTGGTTAAATTGAAGAAAATAGTTGAAACTATTCAAAAAATCAATCATATAACGAAACACATCAAATATTTTCTACAGCAAGGTTCTTCCTTTGATGAGAGATTCGGTTCAGTAGTACAAGAATCAATCGATAATGAGAATGATCTCATTGTTGTAATTGGTACTGATTTACCATATATGCCATCTTCCTTAATTAACGCTGCTTTTCTATACCTTGGAAAGAAAAATGAGAGTAATAATATAGTAATTGGACCTGCTGGTGAAGGTGGCGTCTATCTGGTAGGTATTTCACGAGATTTTAATTCTAAATGGTTCAGAGAATATAAACTATTTACGAGTGGCGTTGAAATTATTCAATTTTCCAATTTTTGTAAGCTAGTAGGGATTAAGCTTCATTTGTTAACACCGCTAATTGATATAGATGTTGAAAATGATTTAGTTTCCCTCCTTGGTTTTATTGAAAGCCTGAAAATAGCAGAAAATAATGAAACTTTTCATTATCCTTATTACACAGCTAAGGTTTTAGAATTTCTCGGAATCTATATCAAAGAATTAGATGGTAAAACAAGAAACCGTAGAATAGGAAAATAAAACTCGGAGTGATATTATTGCTAGTTAGTATAATAATTATTACTTTAAATGAAGTAGAAAATCTTGAATTGGCATTAAAATCTTCTAAAAATGCTGCTTTAATGAGTACGGGAAAAAATGTACCTATAGAAATAATTGTAAGCGACGGCGGTTCAACAGATGGCACAATAGAACTCGCTGAAGCGTTTGCTGATAAAATTATACATTCCAAAAAGGGAAGATATATGCAATTGAATGCTGGTGCGAGGGCTTCCAAAGGTGAGATCCTCTTATTTTTACATGCTGACACAATTTTACCACGAGGAGCAATTTTAAGAATCTTTAAAAAATTTCAAGATTCTAACATTTTAGGTGGAGCTTTTAAAAAGCATTGGAACTGGAGTCCTAATGTTACTTTATCCAGATTTCTCAATTTCTCTGCAAAATTTTGGGAAGGATTTGGAAATTGGTTAACACAATTAATTAAAGAATTTCCGGGAGATAATGCTTTTTTTATCAAGCGAGAAGTATTTAATCAATTAAATGGATTTTCTCCTATGTGGATTTGCGAAGATTTTGACTTAAGTAGGAGATTGCTAAAATTTTCAAAAAAAATAGAAAAAAATTTTTTTAAAAAATTAGGCTATAAGAAGAAAATTGCCTACATTCGCTCACCTGTTAGAACATCAGCTAGACGATTTGAGAATTATGGATTTTTCAAAACGGTGTATTTTTGGTTTAAGATCTATTGGCTTTGGCGAGCGGGTTTTACTCAAGAACAACTTCGAAAACTAATCCATAAATATAATACTACCCCTCAATTTACTAAAGAATCTTTTTTAAGATTTTAATACCTAATCGTCATTGGAACACTTTTATCCGTGATATATAATAAAATTTAACTAACTATTATAATTATAAATAAAACCAAATCAAATTATATTTATTGGCAACTGTTAATGGCGTGAAATAAAAGTGGCGTTGGAATTTTATCAGATTATTATAATAATATCTATTGGTGCTCTCGTAGGAATAAGTATAAGCTTTATTGGTCAAACTGGTTTAGGAATTGTTCTTCCTATTGTATTATTATTCACTGGAGATGTGTTTTTAGCAATTGCCTTAAATTTACTAAATGACTTAATTACATCTACCACTGTATCAATAGGATATCTTAGGAAGAAACAATTCAAACTAAGATTAGATATCTTTATAATCATCATCATTGGCATAGTTACCACCTTTTTCAGTGTGTTTATCTTAATGACAACCCCCTTAGGTTCCATATATGGTTGGTTTATTCCAATTTTTATCATGTTCTTAGGCATTACATTCTTAAAAAGGGGTTTTCCCACTTATGAATCAGTAAAAAAAATGGTTCAAAACCTTACGCGTAAAACTATGAAAAAAGCAAAGAATGAGGCGGAATTAGTAGATATCGACAAAAAGATCGAGGAACAGTTAGATTCTGAAAGAAATTCTATTCAGGGATTCATTTCTCGGGGTTCAAGAATGTATTATACTTTAGCTGTTGGTTTCGGACTTTTTGTTGGCGTTAATTCAGGTTTATTTGGAGCAAGTTCTGGACTGATATTTGTGTTAGCACTAGTAATTATTTATGGATACCCTCTCAAAAAAGGAGTTGGAACAGCTCTAATTTTAAGTATAATAATTAGTTTTTGTACCTTCATATTCTATCAAATATTTGGCTTTAAGATTAAGGGAGAATTCTATTTTAATATCGAAATTTCCTTATATCTAGCAATTGGTTCGATAATAACTGGAATAATCGCATCTACATATATCCAAAAACTTTCCGCTAAAACAATGGGGCGTGTTGTAGGACTTGTTATTTTCGTCTTAGGTAGTCTCTCACTAATGTTTTACTTTATAACATAAATCCTTTAAATAATAATTAAAATAAAACATCTAACTCTATTCAGAGTTCTGCAATCTGTTTAGTCTTGCTTTTATTTGATGGGCTCCATTATCCAAGATGTTATTTG
>JBHLLM010000053.1:0-11297 GCA_048885575.1 Candidatus Hermodarchaeota archaeon | reverse complement strand
TATACAGAAATACTTTATTTTGGATATATGTTACTTAAGATAAGAATTAAAAAATACATTTTGGTTAATTATAATTTTAGTTGAATAATTATTATTCCCTTTGTTAGGTGAGTTCTTTTAATGTGATAATAAAAAAAGGAATAAAAAGTTAAATCTGTTGAAAATGTAATCGTAATCTCACTCTTTCTTTTTACGCAGCTATAGTAACAAAAAATACATGTTCATCACGAAAGTGATAATAATCGCAAGAGCTAAGAACAACGCGTCTCCATCAACATAAATCAAAGAGACTTCAGATCCCAAAATGGATTTTCTTGTAAAAGTATTGTCTATGATTATAAATATAACTATTAAAGAGTAAAAAATAAATAAAGAATTGACGATATTGTACAAAAGTACATATAAAAATACATTGAGATTAATCTTGAAAGATATATTATTGGAATATTTGAAAGAAAAATTTGATAGTAGTGAACTTAATCGCCTTCCTGATAAATACGGGGGTGGCCCAATTTTTTCTCATCCTTTAATTGGTGTTGCTCAAGGTAATGACCCTATCTTTTTTAAATTTAAAGAAATTGTAGGATCTGAACATTATACACCCTTGGAAATGTGGCTAGCGAGTGGGAAAAAGCAGTTACCCGCATCAGATCTTAATATTGTCTCTATAGCTTACCCGTTTACTCAGGAAATCAGAATGAAAAGTGTTACTCCAATTAGAATATCAAAAATGGTCCTACCCGCAGAAATTTATTCTGTTGCGAGAAATTTTGCTAAGGATTTTAGAAATTACATCATGGAAGAAACTATTGAATTTTTTCAAAGTAAAGGGTATAACGCTATTTCTGGCAAACTAAGCGAGGCTTATACATTAGTTGCAAAAAAAGATTTTTATTCTACATGGTCTGAGAACCATATAGCATTTGCCGCAGGATTGGGGACATTTGGATTACATGAGGGCTTGATTACAGATTTAGGGTGTAATATTCGATTGGCGTCAGTGATTACTAATGCACCTCTTGAAATTACACCGAGAAAAAGTGATGAACCTTATGCTAATTGTTTGTATTATGCTAAAGCTACTTGTAGAGAATGTGCAAAAAATTGTCCTGCTAATGCAATTACTGAAAAAGGATATGATAAAACAAAATGTAATAAATATCGTAATAAAGTCGCAAGAGATATGGTACCACGCATCAAGCCAATTCTAAAAGCATACGATCGCCGAATAAATTGGAAATATAAGGCACAAAATTATCCTGTAGGTTGTGAGCTATGTCAATTCGGAGTTGAATGCATGGATAAGAATCCTATGATCCGACATGATTTAGATTTCGATTAAATTTTTATTTCTTTTTAAGTCTTATTTTTCCACTCTAACAACCACTCTCTAAATTCTTCCATGGTTTGAAAGGGATAGTTGGTGTGTATTTGAGCTTCACCAAGATCTATTAATTCATCAACTAGAAAGTTTTCAATGTGTCGTAAAGCTTTAGCTTCATCGTTATTTGAAATCAAATTCTTTAGTCGAGTCAATGACAAGTCAAAAAAATCATCATCACATCTGCATTCAGGACCATCATCATTTGATGAGAGCATTAAATCCCATAACAGAGATTTATGATCTTAGATTTATTTGAATTATGTTTAAAGTTCATTCTACAGAATAAAGGGTTGGATCTTTGTTTAAACTATTTACTAGAAATAAAATATAAAAAAAAGAAAAAAATAAGATTAGAGCTCTAACCAAGAATATTTCTCTATTTATATTTAATTGAAAGCAAGAGATCATTCTTAGTGATTTTCTTCCTATTAGCATGCATGGTAAATGCTCGAGCTTGTTCAGTTAAACCAGAAGCAGTCTTTTCTAGATGGTCAATTAAAAGATCTACTGCGTTTCTTGCTACGATGCTAGCACCTTGTTGTTTCATGAGTCTCCTGATTGGTGACCATGCAAAACTATGTTTCTTTTTAGCCATTTTTTATTCCTCCACTATTAGATATTTGTAAAGTTTTAAGTTTTATTTTTTTTGTATTTATTATTAAAGTTTCTTAGATAGTAATATATCCGAAGAGTTATTTAAATATTTTGTTATATGTGAGGAACTTCAAGAGTTTAATGCATAAAAAATCACGACAAAAAAACATGGTTTTATTATAACCATGATAATCTATGATCATGCAATGGTTGATCATTCGAAAAATTTGAATTAACTTTTTTAGAATAATAACAATTCAAATTTCAAAATAGGGTCAATCGTGTTTTGTCTCAATTTTATTATCATTTAAAGGGTTTCTAAAAAATTTTGAAGTAAAGCAAATTACCGCCAATGAATGTTATATCAAAACATTTATGATCATAATAATTAAGTCATAATCGACCTAACTAGTAAAAATAAGGTTGGTTTAAGAAATCACATGATTAATCCTAATCTGAAAAGTTATTAACATAATTCATGGATTAGAAAAATCAATTTTTTGAAAATTTCAAGAAAATGTTATAATTTAAAAAGCAAATTTTATTTAATTTTGAATTTTTTTATAGTATAAGATAGAATTATTCTTTATCTTAAAAAATTAGATTTTAAAAAGTATTAAAATGTCTCAACAAATTATGGTTCCGGGGGCTACTGCTGTAGCTATCAAATGTAAAGATGGAGTAGTATTAGGAAACGATCGCAGAGCAACATGGGGATATACTGTAACCAATAAAGCCACGCAAAAGTTATTTAAAATTACCGATCATATCGGTTTAGCTGCTTATGGTTTGATTGGAGATTTCCAGTTTGTATCAAGAGTATTAAAGGCTCAGGCAGTCTTGTACGAATTAGATGCTCACGAAAGAATTAACACTAAAAGCGTAGCGAAAATGGTTTCTAATATGTTATACTCTCGAAAAATGGCTCCGTTATACACAAATTTAATAATTGCAGGAGTTGATAAGGATGGTCCGCAATTATACACATTAGATGCTCTTGGTTCGTTGATGCCAGAAGATTATGGCGCCACTGGAACTGGAATGTTGCTGTCGATGGGGATTTTAGAAGCAGAATACAAACCAGGTATGAGTGTTGAAGAGGGAGAAAAGCTCGTCGAAAAAGTGATTAGGAATTCCATTAAGAGAGATGTTATGTCCGGTAATGGAATAGATTTACTGATAATAACACGGGATGGTGCAGTAGAGAAGCAAATTGAGATTAAGGAATTAGGTGAATAACAAACAAATTATTTGTAATCTTACTTATTCTTATTTTTACAAAAAAATTTAATGGAATGCCGCATTTTAAAAATTGTTAATTTTTGCTAATTAATGTGGTGGTTTTCCTTGCGTCTATTTGACAATGATTTCGAGGGTTATAGAGAGATAAATGGGTATAGTAAAGAAGAAATTCTACGTGTTAAAAATTCTATTACAGAATTAAATTCAGGCAATATAAACACACAAAATCTTGATGATTTTCTAAAATCTGAATTTCAATCCAAGGTAAATAACTCTTTTTTAGATTATATTAACGGAATAAAAGTCTTTAGCGAAAATTTCTTATTTTCACCTCAAAAAAAAGACTATTTCTCTTTAAAACAGGCTATATTAAACGAATTAAAGATAATTTCAAGAAATCTAACGAATTTGAGCTCAAACGGAAGAAATGTGAAGCGTTTAACAAAGAATAACATATATCTTGATGAATTTCTGAATACTAGCAAGGAATTAATTAGTAATATTAATGAATTTCTGCCTCGTTTAGAGGAATCTACAGAAAAGCCAGAATACGAATACGAAAACGACACAAGATTATGGATTGAATCAAACAAAATGAAAAATTTATTTTTTAGATTTAATCCGCTTCCAGAGAATTTAAATTATTGGGAAGAACTTCAAGAACTTGTTGTTTATTTAAAAAGTTTAGTTGAAGCTAAGCTAACGAAAAAGGTAAAATCTCATAAAGATATCGTGTTAAACTTCAGATTTGATGAATTATACCAGTTCTTTTTAAGCAGAGTAGAGAAAAATGTAGTTATTTACGACGACTTAATTTATATGTTATCTCAGCATGGTATAATCGAAGAGTATGAAGGAGAAGCATTCGTAAATGTCCTAGAACGAAAAGAATCAATTCAAAGTTTAAAGCATAGGATGCGTCCAGTGATAATAACCTTAATCAAAGATAAATTAAAAAGCCAAATACAAGAAATTGAAGATTTAGATAAACTTTACGACTTAAACGGACATGGCATGGGAAAATTAAAGGTAGAATTCCTGATGGACCAAAAGTTCAGAGAATTTCTTCCAAAAATCGTCGATTTATATTTCAAGGGTTTAGATAAGAAATTCCAAGGGTTAGAGAACGATACAAGCGATCCTGAGGAATTTGTTAATGTAATTAATTCTAATTATAGTAAAGTCGATGAATTTGCCTTAAAGATGGATGAAATCGATGCTTGGATATTAAATTTCGATAAGATTTTAAAACCGTATACAAATATTACATCTACTCTAAAAAAGACATTAGCAAACATAATTTCAGAAATTTATCGCCGGAAAGAAGATTATTCGAATTATCTTAATAATATCAAAGATGAGAGCTTGAGAGTAGATGTTAGGAGTTTTGTTAATGATAAAATTGCCGAAGTAAATAAATTAATTAATTCTTATGAAGATGAGACATCTCTTATTATTAAAGAGGAATTACCACAACTTAGAACTATAAGAGACCTTTTAACCAATTATAAAGGGCAAATTGAACAAATAAAAAGCGAAGTTTACACAAAATTAGATACATACAAGAAAAATAATATTGATATCTATAGCATTATTAAAACTTGGGAAGATAATTTTAGTCGAAAGCAACAACAACTTACTTTTTTATTAACTGTTTTAATGAATAAAATTTTTAAAAGTTTTAAGGAATTAATAGACGCAGAATCAATACTATTTGCAGAAATCACAGAAATAACTAAGCAATCAGAAAATTTTGAAGGTCTGCCATTTAATTTTGCATTGTCTTCGTTTTTAGCAAACAAATTATCTGAAGATGAGCTAAAAGAACGAATTTCTGAAATAAATTCGAAAATTTCCCAAATTACTTCGAGTCTTGGGTTATACGAAGTAGAACGCGCTAAATTGGAAGAAATTTTAACAAATAAAGTAAAATTAAGACAAGGTGTATCAATATCTAATGTGCAATGTACTGTTTGTCACAAATATATCAATTTTGTTCAAGACAAATTAATTACTTGTCCATTTTGTGGATCCACTTATCATTATCTATGTGTTGCTGAATGGCTTTCAAAACACAATTCCTGTCCAATGTGTCAAAATCAATTCCTAGATCCTAATCTAGGATTATTTGAGAGCGAATGATTATTACTCAAAATCAATTTCCTTATAAAGCTCGCTTAAAAATAAGCGAATCTGCTTATTAGAAGAAGGATCGTTATTAAAATTTGAATAAAGGTAATTTCCTAGGAAGGATTTTATTTCAATTTCAAAATCCTCATCGGTTATAAATTTGAATCCTTTTTCAAGTTGCTTCTTATCAATTATTGGTTTAATATGCTTTTTAATTAAATACAAAACGAAATTTACAAGGATTTTATCTATGTTCTCCTGATCATCACTTGAGAGTTCATAATCACCTTTCACAATTCCGTCTTTTATATTATTTAGCTGCATTAGGGTTATTTCAATGTCTTTAGGTAGTTTTAACCGCTTTATTTTGTTTGCCATGTTTTTATCGTCTCCCATTCCTAGGTTTGAATCACAATAGTTCTCTAAATTCGCAAAGAATCTAACGAGGAATTTGAAATTGTCTTCAATACTATATAAATTTTCCCAAGCACTAAAATTGAGCTCTTCTAATTCCTCTTCAATTTTAACTTTTACTTGACTAGTTAATTCTTTTAGGTGTTGTGAATAGTCACCATAAGGGAATCCATAGTAATAGCTGTTGTATTTTTCACTCATATCTTGCGAAGTAGAACTTTGAGCAATTATTTTTTCTTTTCGTACTATTTCTTTTACAAATCTTAAAATATAATTACATGAAGGACAATAAGTTACCCATGAACTTAAAATAACTTCTTGAGGTTTAACTGTTTTAGAACTTATGTATCCATTAAAACCAGACATCTTTTTTCCTCCATGAGTGGAAAAGATAGCTTCATCTGGGTAAAATGTTCTAGGAATGAATTTCATTTGACAAACAGGGCAGTTAATCATTTGTTGGTCGTTCATAATTCACTTATAATGTTTTTTACATTAAATTATAATAACCAAGAGAACCATATGATTGAGGTTACGCAATTTTTTATTTCGGTCAGACCAGAATTTATAATATATTACCTTAGATTTTCCAATAAATTTCGAAATTTATATTCTTAATTTAAGAAGATTCTAAAGAATTATTATATATATATAATATTCAGATATTTTTGGTTGCTAAATTCGAATATTATGAACAGCCAAGATTTTCAAATTGTAGGTGGGTTAAATACTATGTTAATGCTAAGATAAATTCCGAAAATAATCATGAAAGCTCCACATGCTATCAAAACATATTTGTATATTCTTGGATTCAAAGATTTTCCACCGTAATAAACAAAAATAGAAATAGGTAAATACCATATAATATCTCCTAACTCGTGTCCTAAAAAGAATATAAATATCTCAATAGGCATTAAAAGCGAGATATTAAAACTCACCATCAATGAAAGTCCTATTACAGCCCACCAAAATGTCCAAAAAGGATTCGACAAACTAACTAAAATCCCACCTACATAACTATTCCCTTTATATCCTTTTACCATATTCTTTTTGCTTGTTAAATCTGTTTCAAAATTTGTTTTCAAGACCCCCCTTATTGCAAATATCCCATATATAACCAAGAAGATTCCTCCTATAAATCCAACTAAAGTTAAAAAGAGAATATTTTGGAAAAATAAGGAAGCCCCAGCAAGTAAGGCAATTATTAAAGTCAGTTCGATTGTCGCGTGTCCTAAAAGAATATAAATAGATGCTATATACCCTCTTTTCTGTTTTAAAGACTTATAAATTGTGAATGTTAAAAGTGGTCCTGGAGATAAAGCTCCAGTAAGAGCAACTAGGAAAGAAACGACAAAAATCGTTATCATTTTATGAGATATCTCTCTGGATTTTTAAAATTCAAATAATCGAGTGATTAACGCTACAATAACAAAAAGTACAACCAAGATTGGAATCATGAAGACAAGAAACATGTATGATCCCTTAATCATTTCCCTTCGGAACGATTTTAAACCTTTTTCCCAGTCTTTTTTGGTTTTTTCTTGCCAACTTTTTACATCTTCAGTTATTTTCAGCTTTCTTGCTTCCCATTGTTCCTTATTCTCGATTTGCTTTTTTTCTAAGTCTTCTTTCCATATTTTCAGTTTATTATCCCAGGATTCTTGACTTTCTTTAAAAAAGTTGTTCGCTTTTTCAAGGTTATTTTCCCACGCAATTTTATTTTCCTTATACGCTTTCTCTAATTCCATACCCCATTCTTTTAGTGTTGTTTCCCAGTTCTCCCTAGCTGCTTCAAAGAATTGATTAATCTTCTCTTGATTTTCGTTCCATAATTCCTTATTCTTTTTGGTGTTTTCTTCAACTCTAATTTGAAATTTATTGAAGCCTTCTGTAATGTTAGAAACAAAATCATTCCAACCCTTTAATATTAATTTTTCCTTCGCTTTATTCTGCTCAATTTCTTCTTTTTCAGACATACAACTCTTTATACTTTTTTGATAGCTTATATTTGTTTATATATCATTAGTTCTATTTAAATTCATTATTTAGATGGTTTTTGAGTTTTATTAATTCCATTTAAGTTAAATTCTCAATAAGTTAATAAAAATCCATGTAATTTAAGCTTAAAAACTTTTATTCGATGAAGAATTATATTTAATACCATGGAATTTGAAGTTACTAAAAAAACCCCCCTCTATAATGCCTTATCAGAACAAGGAAAACGAATCTTTTTACCTCAAGGCATTTTTTATTGGTCTGGAAGGGCAAAGAAGGAAGCTGAAATAAATGGTACGCTAGGATCTGCTTTTGGATACGAGAAAGATTTTATTGAAGAGGGCTCATCTGAATGGGTTCCCTTTTATTTAGAAGATATTAAAAAATTTACAAAACTGAGTGTAAATGAGGTTGTACCATATTCTCAAGTTTCTGGTCTTGAAGATTTAAAGATTGTTTGGAAAAAATGGCTAATTAAAAAATCGGGTTACCTTGAAGATCCTGAACTAAACAAGCTAAAAAGACTTGAAAATTATATCACCAACCCTGTTGTAACTGCGGGATTAACAAATGGGATATTCTTGTGCTGTACTTTGCTCTTAAATCCTGGAGAATTCATTATATCTCCAAATAAAAGATGGGGAAATTACGATAATATTATTGAGAAATTAATTGGTGCGAAAATTAAATCATTTGATTTTTTTGCTGAGGATAAATTCAATATTCAAGGTTTGAAAAATGTTATTTACGAAATTTCTAAGAATCAAGAAAAAGTAATCTTAATTTTAGGTTTTCCTAATAATCCTACAGGTTATGTTCCCAACTATGAAGAGTTGGAAGAAATAATAACTGTATTAAGAGAAGTTCAAAGAGATCTTTCTAAACCTATTATTGTGATCGTCGATGATGCTTACGAACCATACATTTATTCAGATAAAGTAATAAATCGCTCTATTTTTTACGCTTTACACGAATTAGAGGAAGAGATAATTCCAATTAAGTTAGATGGGATCACAAAAGAAATGTTACTTTACGGAGGGCGCATAGGATTCATAACAATTGGATTAAAGCCACACTGGGTTAAAGATCAAGAGGATCTAATAGTCCTAAAATCAGAATTGGAAAATAAATTGTCTGGGTTAGTGAGAACGACGATTTCAAATTCTAACCACTTCTATCAAGCACTCGTTGTCAAACTCTTCAAAGATGTCGGTATGGAAAAACTAATCCAAAAACGAGATAAAATTAAAAATCTCCTCAAAGATAGATACGATAAAATTAACGAAGACTTTAGAAAGATTAATGATTCTAATATTTCGGTAGACCCAAACGCAGGAGGTTTCTTCATCTTTGTAAATCTAAACCCAAATAAAATTAGCGCTAATCAATTTGCTGATCACTTACTAAGAAAATATAAAGTAGGGGTAATTCCCATAGAAAAACACAATGATAACATAAATGGAATCAGAATAGCCTATTGTTCAATAGATTTACTAAAAATTCCTGAGTTCGTTAGCCGAATTAAGCTAGCGTTAAATGATTTTTAACTTGGTTCAAATAAATTCTAAATATTACTCGTTTATCTTTTATTAGTTTTTGCACACAGTTAAAAAGCTAGACTTTTATTTAGAAATTATATAAATAATTTTTGAGGAATATTTTATGAAATTATTTTTAGTCGATCAAGGTAATTTAAAAGAGATTTCAAAACCAATTTTCTCCATGGGAGATGTATATGTCGTCGATGACGATAAAACAATTTATATATGGATAGGGAGCAAGGCTTCAGTTGACGAGAAGACTGCGGGAGCGGCACAAGCACGAACTCTTGACCAACAGAGAGGAGGTGCTGCTAAAATAATTACAGTTGACGAAAATCAAGAGCCTAGTGCATTTTTAAAATTAATAAATCCTATGGGTGCTATGAAGGTTGTTGAAAAGAATATCGCAAAAACTCTTCTTAAGGATGTATCCACAGGAGATTGGGCTGGATTTGAAGAGTGGAAAAATATTTTATATCGCGTCTCAGCTGAAGAATTTGAAGGGATTAATGCAATGAAGATGATTCAAGTTCCTTTTGCGAAAGATTCGTTAGATTCAGAAGATTGTTATGTTGCTGATTTAGGCAATAAAGTTTATATTTGGCAAGGAAGAACGTGTAATGTAAAAGAAAAAGTAAAAGCAGGTCAATGGGCAAGAAATATTGATGCTGAAAGAGCAGGTGCCCAAAATGAACAGATTTTTGAAGAAGGGGACGATTCTGAGTTCCTTGCAGCGTTAGAGAGAGGAGTAGATTATAAAGAATCCGATGCGGTTCAATTAAGAGCCGAATCGGTATTAGAACCTGAAACAGAAAAAGATAGGGCAGTAGCAGAGATTCGACCGGAATTTAAGTCAGAGGTAAGAGAGGTGACTCCTGAGGAAATTAATGAGGAAATCGCCCAAATTAAGGATGTGAGTGCTTCAAGTGCGGGTCCAGGAATTCCCGGGAAGGTGGATGATACAATCCTGACTGTTGAAAAACCTGAAGGCCGTAGGAGATGCCCTAGATGTGGAACTGAAGATAAAATGATGATTCATGAGAGCGTTGATAAAAGCAATATAATCCTCGACTACCCAAGAGTTTACGGTAAAATGTATCATTGTGGAAATTGCGCTATGGATTGGAGGGAGAAGTAACCCCAAAATTAAAAATACACAATTTTTTTATCTTTTTTTAAAAATTCAATTAAGAGTTAAAAAGAATTAGGTTTTTTTAATATCTCTTCGAAGAATTTTGATTTTTTTCTTTAATTCAACTAATTCTTTTTCTTTGTTTTCAAGTTGAGATTCCACTTTCAGTTTTTCATCCTTTACATTTTGCATTTCAGTTAATAACCTGTCTTCAATTTGCTCAGATTCAAATATTTTATTTTTCAAGAAAACTTCTTTTCCTCTTAATTCTTTTATTTCACCGACTTGTTCATCAACTACGTTCCTTAAATTCATTATTTCTAATTCTAGTTTTCCAGAAATATTACCTGACTTTTCTTGAGATTCTTCCAATCTTGCTTGAATTTGATTGATAAATTCTTCATTTGCTAGATTTTTTTGAGTCAATTTCTCAATTTCCATTACTAAAATCTTGATTCTTTCTTCTTTTTTAGAAAGATCTTTTTTTACTAAACTGAAAGTTTCTAATTTCTGCTGTAGTTCTTTGATTGATTGAACAGAGGATTGTTGAGAGCTTTCAAGTTTAAAAATTTCTTTTTCTTTTTCTGTAATAATTTCATCTTTCTTTTCAAGTAGTAGTTGAACTTTTTCAAATTTAGATTTTTGAACAGTATCATTCTCTAGATATTGAATTTGTTCCATTAATTGTTTGACTTTTTCGTCTTTTTCTTGTAATCTCCCTACAAGCCCGCTGTTAGCCAGTTGTTCGGACTTAATTTGCTCTAAATCTTTGCTAATGTTCTCTATTTTTTGAGTTTTTTCTTCAATAACTTTATTCAAATTGTTAATACTATTCTTTTGATCTTGAATGATTTCATTTTTTTCT
>JBHLLM010000052.1:0-11323 GCA_048885575.1 Candidatus Hermodarchaeota archaeon | reverse complement strand
GGATCTATATAATAACGACGAAAATCAGGATTTTGCATCCTACAGAAGGAACTTCTGTGTTTATATGCTGGATGGGATACCATTGTACTCCAAATCTTCTTTAAAGGTGTTTTTCTGATATTACCAAAAGATATAGGAGTGAAATCACAGGGGGCAATATCTCCATAAGCAGATGCATAAAACTGTATATTTGCTGCTAGGCATCCTATTCCTGACAAATTTCCTTCTACGGAGTTCTGCCACGATTGAGAGGAAAGCGGAGGTACTACTTTTTCTTTAAATACTTTAGAGGAATAAGCATAGATTTCTTCTCGTTGTTCTTGTGTTAATATTTCGCTGGTGTCTTTTAGCATATTACCAGTAGGTACACCATCAAAATATATTATATTATGAACTCCCAATTTTTTCCCAAGTTCATGCAACTTCTTATACATTCCTTTTTCAGTAGCAGAGCGGGTCGCATAAGACGAAATTCCTACAAGAACGCCTTTTGATTTCAATTTCTTAACTCCATTAACAGCAGTTTCAAAAAGTTCAGGAACTCCTCTCAGTTTATTGTGTTCTTCCGGAATAGGACTATCTAAACTTACAAAGATTGAGTAGAGCCCTGCATCTACAAGTTTTTGTATATTTTCGTCTGTCAGTAAAAATCCATTAGTGAACATAATTGGCATTGCTTTATGTTGATCTACATGAGAGATCAATTCAAAAAGATCCTCTCGTAGTAGTGGTTCTCCTCCTGTGAAAGCAATAATACTCACACCAAGTTTTTGAGCGTCATCAATAAGTTTTTTAGCCTCTTCTGTAGAAAGTTCCTTCATACCTTCTTTAAAATGCTTCCCAGCACTACAATGGACACAATTAGCCATACATCGGTATGTTACAGCCAAAGTCATCGCAATAGGTGTAGGTCGCGGTAATAGGTGAGATTTAATAAGACCCTTAAGTGCTCTGAATTGAGGACGGCTTCCAACAGGAGGGGCAAATGTGTTTGGAACCAACTTTCCCTTCCATCTTCCAAGATTGTTATAATTCCTATAAAAGTTTGATTGTAAATAAAGCATAACGAATAGTCTCAATTTTTCAAGGAGAGGATTTAAAATGCCTGTGCCTATGATTTTGCCATTGTCTAATTTTTTGAAGCTTATTAGCTTTGTGTTAGAGATTTTCAAATAAACTTGTTCCTTTTCCATTGGATTTCATTTTTCAAGCATTTTATTCAAAATAATTTTTAAACAATTAAATGATTAATAAAGTATTTAGACATTTTGCTTATTATAGTTTGTCCTACTTTTAATATTTAGAACTAAAAAAAAGCTAATTTTTTTATTTTAGAATGAAATTATAGAGTATTCTCGATAAATTTTATAATAAGATTAGCTAGTTCAGGGCCCTTATCTTCTTGTAGGAAATGTCCAGCATTCTTTATTGTTGCGTGTTTCTGCCCTTGTGCACCAGGTACGGTTTCTCGCCAAAATTTATCGACCCCCTTTGTAATAGGATCCCTATCAGAAAATGCTGTTAAAAAGGGTTTTTTCCACATTCTAAAATCCTTCAGAGCTTTTTTGTTAGCTTGATGCTCTGGGTCATCCTTATTAATAGGGACCAAAAAGGGCATAATCCGAGCCCCCGCTTTATAAGAATCATCCGGGAATGGCGCATCGTAAGCATTAATAACTCCTCGTAACAATTTGGTAACAGTCCCACTTTGGACTATCCTTCCAATATAAAATTTAGTTGCATTTCTTGAAAATTCTCTCCATTTTAAAAAAGCATTACTTATTCTTTGTTCACCTGATGGAAGTCCTCCATTTGATAGCATTATTCTACTGAATCGTTCTTGATTTTCTATAGCAACTCGTAAACCAATTAAAGACCCCCAATCTTGACAAAATAATGTAATATTTTGAAGATCTAGCAAACTGACCCATTTAGTAATCCAATCAACATGTTTATGATAAGTATGATCGCTCTTTTCCGTTGGTTTATCAGATCGTCCAAATCCTACTAGATCAGGTGCCAATGTTCTGTATCCAGCATTTTTAAGAATAGGTATCATATGTCTATATAAATAGCACCAAGAAGGTTCGCCATGCATAAGTAAAACACACTCTTGGCTCCTTCGCCCTTCATCTAAATAATGTATCCTAATTCCATCAATCTCTAAATAATGTGGTTCATATGTAAAATCGGGAAGGTTTTCAAACCTTTCATCGGGAGTTCTTAACAATTTCATCCATTAATAACCTCATCGAATCATAAATTACATGATTTATTGATAACTATTTTACCAATTTAAAAAATTTAATTGTTATGGACTAATTCTAAAACTTATAATAAAAGTGTTATTACAGATAGTAAATGACATTATTTTCTTTAATTTTACGAGCAGTTGGAAAGTTAAAGGCTTTCTGGGAACTAAAGGTGTTCCGTTTAGCCGTGTTCGCTCAGATCATCTATTTTACATTATCAATTATATTATTTTTCCTATTTTTCTATCAAAAAAATGATTTCATTATTTTTTACGAGTCAGGAAAGATTTTTCTCACAGATATTGAGAATCTTTATGATCAAACTAATTATTTATGGGATTTCAGGTATTTTCCTTTATCTTCTTTATTTTTTGTACCATTATGTTTGTTAGATTTTGGTTTAGCTTATATAATTTTTAATAGCTTTAATTTTATCCTTAACCTTTTAATTTGCTTGATAATTTATAAAATCATTAAGATTGTTCGGGGACCAAATCACGAGAAAGAAGATAAAAGATTGATACTATATCTTAGTTTCTACTTGATGGGAATTCCTCACATCTTAAATTATATTTATGGTCAAATAAATTTATTTATTACATTTTTTATTTTAATGTCGTTATTGATTTTCCTTCTATATAAGAACAATTCATGGCAATTAATTGGAAGTATTATTTTAGGGATTAGCATCATAATAAAACCCACATCGTTCTTATTAATCCCATTTATGCTAATAATACATTTAGACTTGAATAATAGAAAGTTAAAAATCGATTTTTCAAAAAGCATTCTAAGATTAATAGGAGTAATATTACCGGTAGCATTAAATTTTGTGTTATTTATTATGTTCCCTAAGCTTTGGGGGGGGTTTCTCTCAACTAATTTTACAGGAAGTAATCCTATTGCTTTAAATTTTTCTTTCAGTTTGACGAAGCTTATTACGAATTTCTGTTTTCTTTTTAATATTCCCTTTAGTCAATTAACTGTATTAGTAGCCGCAGTCGGAATTATTGGAGGATTAGGATTCTTTATATTTGTTTTCAGGCGTAGAAGCCAAAATTCGATCTTATATGGCTATTCAATAGGAATACTTGTAATGCTACTAACTTATTACGATTCATGGGATCATCATCTCTTAAACCTTATTCCATTAATGATTATTGTGATCTTTACTCTTCCAAGACATTCTAGTCTGTTAAATTACATTAAGCCAAGTCTATTCTTTTTTAATTTTTTTGATTTATTATTTGTTGGAATCTGGTATTTGACATACCCAATCTTTCCATTTAATTTTGTAAGTACTTTTTTTCTTTTTTTAACTTTTTACGGCATCTCTAAATATCTGATAATTAAAAAGGTGGAAGGTATGAAAGGAGGAGATTCATGAATATTAGAATAAGAAATCTACACATTACTTTCGCTATTACTATAATATTTTTCATAAGTTTAACAGCAGATGTATATTCTTTAAATTATGAAGTGGGTTTTAGAAATAATGAAGATTTAATTTGGAAATGCAATGTATGCAACATTAATAAAATGAACGATTTATTTGGAGAAAATTGGAGTAGTTCAGGTTTATTTAAAAACTTAAGTCAAGGAAAAAGAATGAGATGGCAAATTAATTCAGTTGAGGAAAATATAACTTCATTATTAGTAAATTTCAATATTTGGATGTGGGAAAATGAAGAAAATTGGGGGATTTACGATTATAGTACCGAATTTTCTTATTTAAGAAATCCAAGTGGATATCCTTCTGATTATAATTTGTCGAATGTTATTCCATTCGTTCCGTTCTGGTTCCCAGTTCCAATTGGTGAATATATTGGCTACCTACAGTTAAGCAGAATATACGACATTGATAATCGCGTTTTACCCACTCTCAATGTTGAAATTAATAGAGGTTATTTACAGTCAGATTATCCCTCAGAAAAAGTATTAATAATAGCAATCTATAATACTGATGGGATTTTGAGTTCCTTCAAACTATATATAAGCGGAAATGTGGTCGTAATTGATATTGAATTCGAATCTTTACCCATCTATACATTGCCAGTTACACTAGGTTTAATTGGAGCATTTTTTATAGCAATAATTTTGTATATAAAAAAACAAAGAAACAAATAACAGAAGGAGAAATATATTAAAATGAGTGAATTTGAATTGAGAAAAGTAAAATTATGGAAGCAAAAATTTTTTATTTTTAGTTTTTTAGTTCATATCTTTTACTTTATCTTTTCAATCGTAATCACATTATTGGTATTAAGATCCCAGAGCGATTTTTATGTATATTATAGAGTAGGAGAGATATTTGTAAATAACCCAAATAATCTCTACAATCCAGCTTATTATACAGATATTTGGCCATTTAGATATTTCCCACTTTCAGCGGTAATGTTTGTACCTTACTATTTAATGGGTTTTGATTTAGGATTTATCATGTTTAATCTAATCAACTTGGTTTTAAATGTATTAATCTCAATAATTCTTTACAGAATTATTATTATAGTTAGAGGAACTGATCATGAAAGAGATGATAAACGGGTTATCCTTTACATTTGCCTTTTCATAATAGGAATACCTCAATTATTCAATTATATTCTTGGACAAATCAATTTGTACTTAACATTACTTATTTTATTATCTTTGTTTATTTTTATTAAAAATTCGGATATCAAACGGCAATTTGTAGCAAGTTTGCTCTTAGGGATAAGTATTATAATCAAACCAACAACTATATTCATGATTCCATTTATTATAATAATTGGTTATAATTATGAAAAGAAGAAAATTTCAATAAATTACACTAAAAGCGTTCTAAGATTAGTAGGTGTTGCACTACCATTGTCGTCAAATCTAATTATGTTTTTGGTATATCCTAATTTGCTAGAAGGTTTTTTAGCAACTAATTTTACTGGTTCTGAGACTGTGCTTCTAAACCACTCTTTTAGCATTACGAAAATAATCTCTAATATATTCTTATTTTTTGGAATTCCTGCAGATGATTTAAATGTATTACCTATTTTTCTTGGTGTGTTACTCATTATTGGAGTTGTGGGTTTTGTAGTCTATGTATTTAGAAGAGCTCATGTAAATAATTTGATATTTGGATATCTTTTTGGAATGTTAATTATGTTTCTTGCTTACTTTGATACATGGGATCACCATATTCTCCAGATAACACCATTATTAATTTTAGTTTTGTTTAATTTACCGAGAAACTCAGAATTAACCAGAAAATATATAAAACCGAGTTTCTTCTTTTTGAACTTTTTTGGTCTCGCTTTTACGGGGATATTTTTACTAATTCGGTCATTTTTTCCTTTTAATTTTGTATCAACTTGTTTTTTAATTCTCGTTTTTATAGGAATTAGTCAGTACTGTTTAAAAAAGCAAAGTGATGGACCAACTTGATTTAAGATCTGGTATCAATCAGAATTTAAATAAGTTCTCTTGAGTTAAATTTCTCAGTTTTATACATAATGATTAAAGTTAAATAATTTCGATCCCAAACTTTACTTGAATCATTGAATAATTATAATAATAAATTTAACCAAAAGACGCTTTAGGAAAAAATGGTCCAAGAATATTTTATCATTTTAATGCCAGCATTTTTATTAGGAATCCTACACACAGCAATCCCTTGCGAAGATAAAGCCATCTTTTTTTTCTGGTCTTTAGGTATTGCTAAAACTCCGAAACGGAGTATATATATTTTAGCAGTTTATGGTTTGGGATTAATTACAGCAAACATGATCATTGCATCAATATCCGTATTTATCACACAAGTTCCTAGATTTGTCTTCCCTGCTTATACTCCTGACCCTTTCATAATCAACTTTTTTGGAGCTTTCACTTCTATGTTTGCGAGCATATTTCTTTTATTCTTTATCACAAGAAGAGATTATATGCCTCATTCTAAATATTCTAAAGATATTCCGAGTTTAGATTGGGAATCAAAGAAGACTCCTTATTTTTTCGGAGTATTAGCGGGATTTGCTCCTTGTATATTTGAATTAATTATATATTCACAATCAGTTCAGCTTTCCCTTGGGTATGGGTTTATAGAAGGATTTTTAGTGGTATTTTATTTCTCTTTAGGCACCTTTGTGGGATTGTTTCCTCTTGCTCTTGCTAAACAAGGTAGTTCACTTATCATGAAGACAAAAAAAGACAGAAAGAAAACAATATTCTATATTATGATACTCATTATCATCATTTTTAATACAGTGGTTATGATACTTTCATTTTTGCGAATTTCTGTTTTTCCAGTAGAAAGTATATAGCACCCATAAAAGCAACTCAAAGGTTTTTGAATTTGAATCAAAAAATTAAAAACTCATCAATAATTCAAAACAATCAATATTGGTCTCATAAAATAATTTATATCAGTATTTTCATATATATTATAACTAATTATATCTTTCACCAAAGATGGAGAAAAGCAAATAATGGTTGATTGCAAATTCTGCGAAAACCAAAATATTTCATTTACATGCGAGAAATGCAATTCGAGTTTTTGTATCAACCATATAGCGACTACGGAAAGTTGGCTTTGTAAGAAGCATGAATTACACTATTCAAAAGCTAGTGCTGCAGAAAAATTTTATAAGTGCACTATTATCGAAAATAGTAAATGTCCAGAGTGTAATTCCCTATTAAAATTAGAGAGATTATCTTCTGGACAATATTACTTAGAGTGTTCTGATGAAACATGTAGTTGGAACTCCTACTCAAAATCTCCGGGTTTATTTTTTCCAACTAAGGAACAACTAGCTAGAGAAGCAACAAAATACAACTTAATTCAAGGTTATAGACTCAATTTATGCCGTAGGTCATTAAAAAGGATAATTGGAAAGGATGTTTGTCCAAACTGTTTTTTAGAATTTTTAAAAAGAGCCCCAATTGCTAACTTCTCAACAATTATGGAATCTTTTAAAATAAACGCTCAACAAATGGTAAAATTAATTAATCAATATATCGATGAGGATAGAATATATGGTATAGTTGATCAAAAAAACCAGATATTTTATTATATCTCTTATGAAATCCGGGAGAAAATATTGTCAAAGATTCAAAATGAGGGAATATTAAAAGTTGCTGATTTAGCTATAATGCTTGATATGAGTTCTGAAGCAGCAATCAAAGTTATTTATAAACTTATTAGTCAATTTCAAATTAAAGGTTCATTCTCGCAGACAAAACAGTTTTATTATTCTCAAAAGTATATAACAGACCAATTGGTCGAGGAAATAAAAAAAGAGGGTAGAATTTCACTAATTAAGCTTTCAAAAGTTTTTGACATACCAGTAGAGTTAACGAAATCTTTTTGCGTAAACTTAATGAGATTAAATGCCATTAATGGCTTTTTTGCAGATCGAGGAAACGAAATTATCACTTCTGACAAAATATACACAGAAATAAAGGAGTATTCTAAAGAAGTTGGCTTATTTGAATTATCTAATCTTGCCAAAAAACTCAAAATTGCGGTAGAATTAGCGAGAAAAAGTCTGCACGAACTTATTAAATCGGGAAAAGTTAAAGGACTGTTTACTCAACGTAGAGAATTTATGACCCGAAAATTTCTGGAGACAAAAATAAAAGAAATTGCTAGAGCTTATAGAACAATGCCTTTGAGAGAGTTATCAAATCGTTTAGGCGTTACCGAATCAAGTATAGAGGAACATCTTGCCCAATTAATTGGTAATGGAGATATTGACGGTTATATCGATTTAGGAAAAAGAATGTTCACCGCTTATAGTGTTCCTCGTACTTCAACTGAAATACCTCGAACAAAAAAGAAAAAAGATGAACCAATCGAAGAAGGTAAAATTGAAGTCGTAAGAGATTACGATTTTGAAGGAGGGCAAGTACATATGAAAATCGCAGTTCGTAACTTGAGCACTATGGCTATAAATAATGTTAAAGTAATTCTAGATGCTCCTTCGAGTTACAAACTTAAACAACCGTTAATTAATATTCCTGTTATTGAAGCTAATAATAGTAGAGGTGTAGATTTTTATTTGGAGCCAAAACAATGCGGAATATCTACTGTTGGGGGCGATGTAATCTACAAAGACGCCCAGGGCACCAAACACACGCTTCATATTCGAAAAAAAGAGATCCAAATAAAATGTCCCCTAGTTTGCACTTCAATGAGTACTATAGAAGATTGCCAAACTGCAATTCAAACATTAGGAAACGACGCACGCGCATTTTTAATCGCAGATTTAGATCCAAGGTTGGCGTTTAGAGCAGCGATCCGGACTTTGAAAAATTTTGATACCAGTGCAGTAACATCACACGAAGGTTCCGATGCAAAAGGAAATTACGAAGCTGAAGCTTGGTTCTGTTCTGAAGCGAAAGTTACAGGCGGGAGGATAATTACAAGAGTTTATGTTTCTGAAACTAGTCAATCTTTAGAGGTAAGAGTTTGGTGTGGTAACCCTGGCCAGTTAACAGGATTCCTGGCTAAAATCATCGAGTTATTGTTCGAACAAATAAATATAATCCGAAAAATCAAATCTGAAGAGAGAGAACGAACTATCGATGTTATGGCAATCACTCAAAATCTTGCCGAAGTATCAGATTATTGCATGCTAAGATGGAAAGCGCAGAATATTCGCAATAAATTACACGATACTTTTGTAAGGTTAAGAAAAATTATAGGAGATAACGAAGCTATCTTAGGAAGAATTGAATATTGGCTAACAGAGTTGAATAAATATGGCAAAGACGATAAGATCAGTGATGAACACGCGGATAAATTAGTAAATGATATTGAAAAATTCAATAATGTCATTAGTCGAGCCATTAAATTGTAATTTTTTTGTTGAAAATATTTATAAATATTGGGATGAATTTATATTAGTATAAAGTAAGTATTGTTGAGTATTCAAATGAGTCCTATTATCAGTTTTTCCATCAATGAAGGTTTAAAGCAATTTATTAATAAACTTGTATCTAAAAATCAATATGAAAATAAATCCAAATTGATAAGAGATGCCTTATTACGTTTAATGTCGGATTTTGAGATTTCTAATTTGGAAACTTATGGAGGTATACATTTAATTGCTAAAACGATTGTTGGTAATCTGATAATCGTTGCACCACACGATCCAAACGTACAGAGAAAATTAAACAAAATCGAGAACAAATATAAAGCCCAAATTGTAAACAAGAATCAACACTTTCAAGGACAAAATCTTATAATTTTTATGATATTTGAAGGAGAGATTCAAGAATTTCAGAATATTGTAGTGGAGATAAACGGAATTAAGGAATTGAAGAATTTCAGATACCTAATTATAAATTAAGACTTCAAAAATTTTGAATATATTAATTGTTCTTATATTGTTCAAAAATTAATATACAAAAAATTAATTTTTAACTCTGTATTTAATTTCTATTATCATATTATTAATTCGAGATTGGGAGTGAATTAAAGCTTGAATGATGTTAAGTCTGATATTTATAGAAAATTGCAGCAACATCTTGATACATTACCTATTGGTTATCCTGTGACAGAATCAGGGGTAGAAATTAGAATTCTAAAATTTATATTTACCCCTGAAGAAGCTGAGATCGCATTGAATATGAGATTCATTCCAGAACCTATTAAAAACATTTTTCGTCGGGTTAAGAAATTTGGAGTAAAACTTGAACAATTGGAGAAGTTATTGGAGATCATGTTTACTAAAGGGGGGATTAGAAGGGTTCTTTTGAAAAAAGAAGATGGAACTGATGAGATTCTTTATCAGAATTCTCCTTTAGCAATAGGAATGTATGAATACCAAGTAAATCGAATTACTAAAGAATTTTATGAAGATTTCGAACAATATTTGGAAGAAGCTTTTAGAGATGAAGTTACAAGCACAAAAATAAACCAACTTCGTACAATTCCAGTTGAAAAAAGTATTTCTCCAGATCATAATATTGCTACATATGATGAATTGAAAAATATTTTTGAAGGTGCCGAGCAAATCGCGGTTTCTCCTTGTATATGCCACAAAGCGTATAATCTTTTAGGTAAATCTTGTAATTCAATGTCAGAACGCTGTTTTACTGTAAATAACTCCGCTTTAAACGCAGTCAATCGGGGATATGGCCATATAATTTCAAAAGATGAAGCTTTTTCAGTTATTGAACAAGCCCAAGAACAGGGATTAGTAATTCAACCCGGAAATTCTAAACGTCCATCTTATATTTGTTGCTGTTGTTCTTGTTGTGATTTATTATCTAGCCTTAAAAAGCTTGAACGCCCTTGGGAACTTATAACTTCAAACTACTACGCTGAAGTTGATTCTGATTTATGCATAGGATGCGAAACATGCATTGGAAGATGTATTATGGATGCTATTCAAATCGAGGATAATATTGCCGTTATAGATAAACATCTATGTATAGGGTGTGGTAACTGTGTAGTTAGCTGCCCAGAAGGAGCAATTAATCTTCAAAAGAAAGAAAAAGAACTAATTCCTCCAGAAACATCTCAACATCTATTCTTAAAAATTATGGATAAAAAAGCAGAATTAAGAAGAAAAGATAAAGGATTAGAATAAATATAAAATAGATGTTCATAATGGGAAAAAATAAATATGGTAAGGGTTTTGAAAGTAAAGGAGATTCTTCAAAAGGTTCTAAATCAGGAGGTTCTCCTCTCCATGGTGGAAAAATCAAAGCAAGTCATATTTTAGTTGATAAATTTAGCAGAGCTCAAGAAATATACGAAGATATACAAGCAGGAGAGAATTTTGAAAATTTTGCTCGTCAGTTTTCAACTTGTTCGAGTAGAAAAAAAGGAGGAAACCTCGGAGAATTTTCCAAAGGTGATATGGTACCAGAATTTTGGAACGCATGTATTAAGTTAAAAATCGGTGAAATCTCTCAACCAGTTAAATCCAAGTTTGGATATCATGTTATTAAAAGGACGGGATAAATGTGTAATTTTAAATCGTTAAAAACAGTTAAAATTATAATTAATAATAAATTTATATGATTAATTCTCATAATTAATCGAGAATTATAGCCCGGTGGTGTAGTGGCCAAGCATCGGGGGCCCTGAACCCCTG
>JBHLLM010000051.1:0-11339 GCA_048885575.1 Candidatus Hermodarchaeota archaeon | reverse complement strand
AGTAAATTTGTAGATCGTGATGAGATCAATGTAAAACACTTCCAAACCTGGATAGATTGGGCAAAAAGGGAGAATTTGGGATTAGATTTTAACCCTACTTTATTCTCTCATCCTAAAGCAGATTCAGGTTTTACATTAAGTAGTAAAGACTCTGAAATACGTAATTTTTGGATAGAACATGTAATGAGATGTAGGGAAATCAGTGTTGAGATGGGAAAACAACTAAATAGTAAAGTTGTCCATAATATATGGATACCTGACGGATCAAAAGATACTCCTGTTGACCGTATGGGTTATAGAGAAATTTTAAAAGATTCTTTAGATCGAATTTTTGAACAAAAGTTCGATTCCCAATATATACAAGATTCATTAGAAGGTAAGCTTTTTGGTATTGGAAGTGAAGCTTTCGTAGTAGGAAGCCACGATTTTTATTTAAGCTACGCCACAAAGCACAATTTGATGCTAACACTTGATTCTGGACATTTTCACCCTACTGAATCTATTGGAGATAAAATTTCTGCGATTTTACCATTTGTTAGTGGAATTTTGCTTCATATTAGCAGAGGTTTGCGGTGGGATTCCGATCATGTCGTTATTATGAACGATCAAGTGGTTGAAATTGCTGAAGAAATAATTCGCAGTAATGCATTAGATAAGATAGCTATAGGATTAGATTATTTTGACGCATCTATTAATAGGATTGCGGCTTGGGTTATAGGTGCTCGATCAACTCTGAAAAGTATATTGTATGCTATGCTCCAACCGTTGGATACATTAAGAAATTATGAAAATCAGGACCAATTATTTCAAAGATTAGCGCTTCTCGAAGAACTCAAATCTCTTCCTTTTGGAGCTATTTGGGATTATTACTGTTATAAACAGAATGTCCCAGTAGGAAAAGATTGGATTAATGATGTGGAAGAATACGAGAAATCCGTATTATTTAAAAGGACATAATTATGAAAGGGTTAAATAACCAAATTTTAGAAGTAAATTTGGATAATAAAAGAATTAGTAGAGAGTCTATATCTGATGAGATTTCTGTAGATTATCTAGGAGGAAGAGGTTTAGGAGTAAAATTATTATCAGAAAGACTTCCAACAAATATTAATCCTTTAGACCATAAAAATCTACTAATTTTTGCATCAGGTCCTTTTGGTGGTTCAATTGTTCCTACTAATGGACGATTTTCTTTAGTCACCAAATCTCCCTTAACCAATGGGATTTTTTATTCAAATTCCGGAGGATCTTTTGGAGTTGTAATGAAAAGGTGCGGGTATGATGGAATTTTAATTCAAGGAGCATTAAAGGAACCAGGTTATCTTTTAATTGATGATGGAGAGGTTTCGATAAAAGACGCTTCCAATTTATGGGGTTTAGATACTGAAAGAACATTAGGGGAGTTAAAAAAGATTGAGGGAAATAGAATTAATTCCCTTATGATTGGTCCTGCCGGTGAAAATCTAATAAACATAGCAGCGATAATGAATGACGCAACCAGAGCGTTTGGAAGAGGCGGTGTCGGTGCTGTTATGGGTTCAAAAAACCTTAAGGCAATTGTTGTGAAGGGGGGAAATGTTAAAGTTGAAATTGATGATATCAGTCTACTAAGGAAATATGTTAAGGTAGCACAGGATAAGATAAAAGTTGTACCGATTACTCGATCATCTCTTCCTCAGTTTGGAACTTCCGCGTTGGTTAATGTAATAAATATTCTTGGTATGTTTCCGATTAACAATTTTCAGAGAGGTTTTGACGATAGAGCAACTCAGGTAAGTGGAGAAGAGATTAATGAAAAATTAACTCAGGAACGGGAAGGATGTTATGCTTGCCCCATAAGGTGTGGTAGATTAACTAAAGCAGGAGATATGGAGGGGAAAGGACCCGAATATGAATCAGTTTGGGCTCTTGGGCCGAATCTTGGTATATATGATTTAATAACTATTACTCAAGCAAATTATCTCTGCAATCAATATGGTATTGATACCATTTCTTGTGGTGGAAGCATCGCTTGCGCCATGGAACTGCAAGAGAGGGGATATCTTAACGATGGTTCCCTTAAATTTGGAGAAACTGGATTGCTTAAAGGTTTGGTTAAGAAAATCGCTTTCAAAGAGGGAATTGGAGGCCAAATTGGAAAGGGATCTAGAATCCTTTCTAAAAAGTATAACGCTGAAGGAGTCGCAATGCAAGTAAAGGGTTTAGAACTACCTGCATATGATCCCAGAGGTGCTATTGGACATGCCTTAGGTTATGCAACCTCTAATAGAGGAGGATGCCACCTTACAGGATATTTAGCTTCATTGGAAATATTCGCTGCTCCGAAAAAAATAGATAGGTTTACAATGGCTGGAAAACCCGATTTATTGGTGTTGAAGCAAAATCAAAAAGCCACAGAAGATAGCCTTATTATGTGCGTTTTTGCAGGATGGGCTCTTGGCCTTGACTATTATGCTCGATTTATGAAAGCAATTACTGGTATTAGTTACGATGTGATAAAACTTCTCGAAATTGGGGAGCGAATATATAATCTAGAACGACTCATTAATATTAAAGAAGGTATGGATAAAAGAGATGACTCTTTACCATCAAGATTTTTGAATAAATCTCTTACAGACGGTATGTCTAAAGACCATTTAGTGCCTTTAAAACGAATGTTAGAACAATATTATTACGTACGTGGGTGGGACGAAGATGGAGTCCCAAAATCGGAATTATTAAAAAAATTAGGTATTAGTCAAATTTAATGTATAAAGAGTTGAAAGTATGATGATTGAAGAATCAATTTATAGAATTTTCAAGAAAATAGGTAAATATTTAGTTGATCATGGTTATAATACTTCACATTCTGGAAATATTTCCATCAAAAGTGGAGGGAAAATTATTATTAAAAGAAGAGCAGCAATGTTAGATGATTTGCAAATAGAAGATCTAATTGAATGTGATTTAGAAGAAGAAGATTCTAGTTCGCTAATCGCAAGTACCGAACTTGGAGTTCACAGAGCCATATATTTGGAAACTGATGCAATGGCGGTAATTCATGCTCATAATCCTTATTGTGTAACATTATCTTTGATTGAAGATGAGATAACCTGTATAGATGCTGAAGGATTCGCTTTGTATAAAAAAATACCGATAATCGATGTGGAAATACCCGCAGGAGCATACTATACTTCAATCGAAGTACCAAAAGTACTTAAAAACTATCCATTTGTTGTCGTGAGAGGGCATGGTATTTTTGCTAAGGGAATGACATTAGAGGACGCATTACAGTATGTCACTGGAGCAGAACAATCAGCTCATATAAGATATCTTACTTTACTGACTGGAAAACCCTTAAAAAGGGATTTTTCAAAAGAAAAAGATTTCTCAAGCTGGTAATTAGATGAGTTTTATACCCAAATGTAAGTGAATGAGTTATAAAAGCATAAAACCAGATACAAGAGAAATAAAATGAAGAAAACTAGAATTGTTAATACAAAATCGGGAAAGATTCAAGGTTATTTAGAAAATAGTATAGAAATATATAAAGGAATACCCTATGCAGAACCACCTGTTGGTAATCTAAGATTTCAAGAACCTCAACCGAAAGATAGATGGGATGAAATAAGAGATTGTACCCAATTTGGTCCTATTGCACCTCAGCATCAACATGATGATCCAAAAATAGAGTTACCCGAAGATGAGGATTGTTTATATCTTAACATATGGACTCCAGCTTCAGATAATAAAAAAAGACCAGTTATGGTTTGGATACACGGAGGAGGATTCTTTATTGGAGCAGGAGGTAGGCCCAGAAGTGATGGAGTAAAACTCGCATCTTATGGAGATGTCGTAGTAGTTAGTTTTAATTATCGTTTAGGAGCGTTAGGATTTCTTAACTTACCAGGTATACCTCCTAATCTTGGAATTCAAGATCAATTATCCGCATTAAAATGGATTAATGAAAACATTGAGGTTTTTGGAGGGGATCCAAATAACATAACAATTTTCGGTGAATCTGCAGGTGGTCAATCCGTCGCTATACTGCTTGCTTTATCTTGTTCGAAAGGACTATTTCATAAGGCGATTATTCAAAGCGGAGCTGCTAATCCAAAAAATTTCGAACCCAATAGATCAATAGAGGGTGCTGAGAAGTTCCTTGCCAAGTTAAGAATTGCTAAGGACAATATTGATGAGTTACGAAAGATACCATTGAAAAAATTAATGAGTGTACAAAGAAAGATCGTCGGTGGTATATTAAATGTTAAAAGTAGCCCTTTTTGGCCATGGGTAGATGGTGAAATCATTTCTGAACAACCTATTGAAATTATTCGTAAGGGTAATAATCATCAAGTTCCAGTGATAATTGGGTATAATGAGAACGAATTAGGATTTTTGTCAGATATATTAAATAATTCAGGTAGGATGAAGAAAAAAATAATTTTAAAATTTGTTAGGTCATCTATACAAAAGGATACTATTAGTAAAGAAGATTTAGAAAAACTAATCATTAATTATAGAGAAATTTTGGAAAAGAAATATCCTGATAACCCAATGATATTCTGGAGTGAAATTTTATCCGATTCAATGTTTAAGATTCCAATTATCCGTCAACTCGAAGCACACGCCACTCACCAATCTAATATCTATTGTTATGTTTTTTCCTATAAATCTCCCAAATTCGGATTCGCGCTTCACACCTTTGAAATCCCGTTTGTGTTTAATACGATTGATAAAAATGATCTTGCAGACGGAGCTGCGGAGACTAGTGACGAATCAAAGAAGTTAACTAAAATTATGATGGATACTTGGATATCTTTTGCTCGAACAGGTAATCCCAATAATGAAAAAATCCCAAAATGGCCTGAATATAATTTAGAGAAGAGAATTATAATGAAATTGAGTATGAATCCAGAAATAATCGAAACTAATGAAGATACACTACTTAAAATCTGGAATGGAATTCTATGACCATTTAGTTTTTTAAAAAAGAAATTTTTTCATTATATAATTTATACAACTTAATTTTAGAAAAAAGAACGAATTTATGATGCTTATTGAAAATCTTGGTTTTGAAACTACTGACAAGGTAGTAATTTTACATATAGATGATGTTGGATTTTCTCACGCTTCAAATGTAGCTACCTTTGAATGTTTGGATTTTGGCGTTGCTAGCTGTGGTTCAGCTATAGTCCCTGCTCCTTGGTTTCTAGAAACCGCATCAATTTGCAGAAAAAATCCCTCATATGACATTGGTGTTCATATAACTTTAACATGTGAATACGAGCTTTACAGATGGCGAGCGTTGAGTAGCATAGATCCTAAAACAGGTTTGCTAGACTCAGAAAGATCATTATGGCGAACTACTGAGGAAGCAATTGGTCACATCACGACTCAAGCAGCAGAGTTAGAAATGCGAACTCAAGTCCAAATGGCGATTGATAATGGTATCGATGTAACTCATGTTGATACCCATATGGGCACAGTTATGGCACCTAAATTTCTTCCTTCCTATTTGAAAATTGCCCGAGAGTTTAATGTTCCTGCATTTCTTCCACGAATATCCAGAACTGATTTAGAAGCTAGAGGTTTAGGGTCTCTTGCAGATTTTTATTTAAAGCTACTTGATAATTTAGAGAAAAAGGGAACTCTTTTAATTGATAATATAATAACTGAGACAATGGGAGATAGTCCTAACAAAACGGAATACTATTGTAAAATGTTGAAGGAACTTAAACCGGGAATTACACATTTTTTGTTTCACCCCGCGAAAATGAGCCCTGAATTAGAATCAATTGCCCCCGATTCAGCTAAGTGGCGAGATCTCGATTACCGAGCATTCACGGATCCAAAACTCAAAGAATGTGTTAAGGAACTTGATTTAAAAATTATTGGATATAGAGAAATCAGAGAGGTTCTTAGAGGAAATTAGAACCTCTGTTATTAAGTATAATTCACCCAAATAGGAGATGACCATCCTCTTTCCCCATCGAATTGAGTAACTCGAATGTAATAATACGCAGTATCACCTTTCTTTAGATAGTCATCTTTAAACGCAAACTTGATCCTGTCACTTGAGGGAACCCTAATTGCGATGACATCTCCATTCTTTATTAGCTCTACACTTTCAAGTTTATTAGTCCCGCAAGCTGTTATAATTATTATAGGATGTTCTGAAACTTCTATCTCTTCCCCCATTAGAGCAGATTCTATTTTAATTTTCAACCAAATTCTCTCACCAGTAGTAGCATAGCATCTCCTCTGATTAATGCTTTGAATCAAATTTTTTGAACTTAATTCATTTGAAAAAATAGCAGCAATCCCTGGTCGATATCTCAAAATCGGTATTATATTTTTCATTTTATATTGTCTTACGGGGCACCCAGGATGGGAATAGTGATCATCTCCACCACCAATGAAGCCTAATTTAAAACCATTGTTCAATGCCCATTTCACACTCCCATTTTTTTTGTTATTCACTAATGGTCTATAATTTCCAGAAAATTCCTCACTTGAACCATGAGTCGAATAAATTTCAACAACTTTTTCCATTTCGTTATCAACTTCGGTCCAAGATGTTCCCATTACATAGCTAACAGGTGTGTGAGAAATTATGGCACATTCTACACCTTTAAGAGCTTTATATAAATGATGTTGAAAACACCCATTTTCAGAAAAATAATCGACTAAGGGAGCATTTTCTGCGGAATCAATAGGAAAAAGGATTACTTTGTCTGATATAGATTCAAAAGGGCTTTTCTTTTTTGTTGCGAGAGTTACACAATAATTCCGTCCAGACCACTCATAGCCTGGGATTGCCACAAAATCCTCATTACTCCAATCCTTACATAAATTGACTAAGGAACTCCAAACATCTTTATTATATGGATAAGAAATATTGGTACGCCCTTCCATGAATTCGTTATTCCTTTGGTTTAAATGATCACCTAAGGCAGCGAAATCGTGTAAGACAACATTTTTTGCGTAATGGAACGCATCCCTGCCCGTTCCAATTCCATCAGAGAATTCTCGAGTGTGGATATGAGTGTCTCCCCAAAATAACTTACACCTTACATCTTCGTCCCATACAATTGGATTTGAAGAACCAGTAATTTTCTTATAATTGACATACAATCTACCGATTGTGGAATGCAATTCGGGAGCAATCGGATATTGAGTGTACCCCGTATTATATTGCAATAATGTAGTTATTTTTGAACTCTGAGTATTCACATCCTTAAACTCTAACTTCTGTTTAATTTTAACATAACCATTTTCTAATTTGGCGGTCTTTGGATATTCTAAGCACTCATCTGCGCTAATATTAACAACTTCATTAAAATTAAAATCTCTATTTCCGAATTTATCTAAGGCGACTATTTCAATATCTACTGGTTTTTTGTGGTAAAGCGAAGGGATTTTAGCTAAAAAGAAGTCAGTTTCTCCAGAAATCATAGAAATCTCTTTCATTCCGATTCTTGAAAACAATTTTTCTCTTGGTAATTTCATATCCACCGCGCTATACACTTTATCAAGATAAGCTACATCACCAGCTGTATTTACGGTTTTTGCGCTATTATATCTAAACTGGATGTAATCACCAATATTTATTGGTTCATTTATGACATAACTTAACATTAAACTAGAATGTGTAGTTTTAATTTTACCAGTTACAGAAGCCACAATGGAACAAAAGTCATTTTTTAAATTTATCGGCTCCCATCCATATGGTATTACAAATCTAAAAAGGGTGCGACGTGGATATTCCTTCTTGGAAGTGAATGTTATTATTATTGAAGCTTTACTATTAACCACATACTCATTATCGATATCAAAAGCGATATCAAATTCTTCATTTAACTTCTCTCTGTAGTCAAAAAACTCATGTGCATTTGGTTCTATTTTCATCATCTATTTTGTATTTAGTTTATATAGAGAGCTTCTTTTTGGCTCACGAAATATAGTTAAAAATCCAAATAACCTCTTTATAAAAGATGGTTGGTATTCCTCTATATTAGCGTAATGAACTTCAAGGATATCCAGCCGTTTAAGGATGGATTTAAGTCGATTCCTAAATGAATTATAGTTTTTTTGTTCTTTAGGTGTCCAGTTAGTTTCAGCAATAGCGACAAGGCGTGGAAAGGTCTGCCATTCTAACTCTCTTTCGTTCCTAACCCATTCTGTCCACATAGGAGCCTCAATGCCTAAGACATTGCTATGATAAACCTGAGGTAAATTCTTAGGTACTGGTTCATAATGATATGTTTTGCTTAAAGATGTCTTTTCATATGAGTAATCGAGATAGGTATAACCAAATTGAGAGAATACTACCTTACCCCCTTTTATCAAATGTTTTTTAATTAAAAATTTACCAAAAAGCCACTTTTGAGCAACTATTTCATTACTAGACTTTTTGCTTATAATTTGATTCCATCCCATAATTTTACGACCTTGAGTGGATAGATACTTTCTGATACGGTCAGTAAAATATGCTTGAAGTCCTTTTTCTTTTTTTAAGTGTTCTTTTTTAATCCTTTCTTGACAATCAGAACATTCCTTCCATCTCTTCTTTGGAACTTCATCTCCACCTATATGAATAATATCAGACGGAAAGAGATTAACAATCTCATTTAAAATTGTGTTTAAAAATTCATAAGTTGTTTCTTTACCAACACAAAAAACATCTTTCTTGATACCAAAGGTAGTTGATACGGCGAACGGACCTCCAGTACAACTAAATTCAGGATAAGCAGCTAAGGCTGCCTTTGAGTGACCAGGTATATCAATCTCCGGAATAATTTTAATAAAAAGTTTGTCTGCATAAGATATTATCTCCTTAATCTCTTCTTGAGTATAAAATCCTTCGTGAGGAGTAGCATCCATATCTTTACTAAGAAAACCACCAATTTGCGTTTCTGTTCTTGTTGATCCAATTTCGGTAAGTTTGGGGTAATTTTTTATTTCAATTCTCCAACCTTGGTCTTCCGTCAGATGCCAATGAAAGATATTTAGTTTAAAAAGTGCCATTAAATCGAGCATATGCTTTACTACTTCTTTTCCCATAAAATGTCTGCCTTCATCAAGCATATATCCTCTCCAAGAAAAGCGAGGATAATCTTTAATCTCAATAGAAGGAATTATCCATTTGATGCCTGGGATTTTGGCTTTTTGTTCGATCTCTATTGGAAGTAATTGACGAATAGTCTGAATTCCATAAAATATACCGACTGGTTTGGGAGCGGATAATACAATTCTTTCTGAATTAACAATTAGAGAATATCCTTCATCCTTTAAATCGTCTAATTTTTCAGAAAGTTGTAGGAAAATTGTATTAGTTTTTGTTAAATCTGATTGATGATCTTTTATCTCTAAGTCAAATCCAGTGGGAAGTAATAAAAAGTCTTTAAGATACTTCCCAATTTCAATTAATTTTGGATCTGATTCAATTACAGTCTTCTCAGTGATAATAAATCTCCCATCTCCTATAATCATACTTACAGGTTTAGGTACGATATTGATTGCATTTCTTAACATCTTCAAAGGTATTGTTGATTTTTTTTCAATCTAATTAATTATTTAAGAAGCTTGCTTTAAAAGAGAAGAAATATAATCCCACTTCTTATTGATCTTTTCAGCAGTTCGTAACCGGTTGAATATTTTATACTCAAACGCTCCAATTAAGTTGTACAATCCTTTTACATCCTTATAAACTTCAAATTCTTCAAAATTCTTCTTAAAGTAATCTATGTTTTCAGAACTCCATATAGAAGCATTTTCTTTCAATTTTTCAACAATAATTTTAACCCAGAACTTTGCCATTTCCATTGAGTAATACAAACCCGAAGAACCGAACGGATTAACAAATCCTGCACTATCTCCAATAAGGACAACTCCTGGAAATGGAATGAAGTTTTCTACCATTCGAGCGTTAGGAAGTGCCGTCACTTCTTCATAGTCGATCTTAGCCCCTTTAAAAAACTCACTAAATCCAGGATAGCTGTTTTTTAATTTTTCCCATACAAACAGAATTTCATCATTATTGGGAACTTTAACGGTTTTCATTTGAGGAACTTGTGCCATTCTTAGCATTAAACCTACTTCGACCCTCTTACCCTCTAATGGAAAAATATATGCAACACATTGAGGAAACTCAGGAGAGTAATCTAGATCCCCGTTTCCAATAAAAAAGAAATTTAAATCAGGAGTTTCCTTAATATCGATATTTGCTTCACTTATTAAGCATTTTACTATAGGACAATTAATTTCTTCGTCGTAAGGTACACCATAATGTCTACCAATGACGCCCGAATACCCACTACAATCTAATATGATCTTTCCATATATTTCATTTTTATTACCCAAATTATCAATATATTTAACTCCCACGCATAAGTTTTCGCTTTCAATAGGCTCGATAACTTCACTTTTTAGTAAAATTTGAACTCCAACTTCATCTGCTTTTTCTACGAATCTATCAATAAATGTTCGCCATTCGAAAAAATAATGAGGATATTCACGATAAGTTGTTGTTGTCTGTAGATCTCCGGGAGAATGCCATACTCTCCCACCATTGGATTTCAGTCCTATTGAAGGTAAATAATTTTTTCCTAAAATTTCATCAACTATCGAATAATAACCCATACCTTCGCCACGAGGTTTTGGTCCAGCTTGTTCTCCTTTTTCTAATACAATTACAGTGAATCCTTTACGAGCAGCCACGATACTTGCTGTTAAGCCCGCTGGTCCGGCTCCAATGATTATAAAATCATAGTTCGTCTTATTTTTATTAATCATAATTTGAGATAAAGAATAAGAAAATTAATTATTTTTGATAATCGCGATTAATAACGAATTTAATATGATATAACTTTTAAGTTAGTAAAATTTAATTTTAATACTCCTACTAGCAAAAAAGTGAAGGTTAATTTTCATGTATGATGTGGTAATATCTGGAGCAGGTCCCTCAGGCTCTAGATGCGCTCAAATCCTCGCTGAAAAAGGTTTTGAAGTTGCCCTACTTGAAAGAGATGTTAATTGGAGAAAACCTTGTGGTGGTGCTGTAAGTTCGCGAATCTTTAATTATTACCCTCAATTAAGAAAATTAAATTTTCATCGTATTACAGGAACAACTATCTATTCAGGGGATTATCATAGAATAAAGTATCCTTGGAAAGATGTTAATAATTATTCTATAAATGTTGATCGCCTGGAATTTGACAACTTTATTAGAAATGTCGCAGTAGATGCGGGAGCTCATTTATTTGACAAAAATCTGGCTATCGATTTTTTAACAAAAGATAAGCAAAAAGTTGGTATTAAAACAATAACAACCACAGGAACTAAAGAATATTTTGGAA
>JBHLLM010000050.1:0-11371 GCA_048885575.1 Candidatus Hermodarchaeota archaeon | reverse complement strand
TTAATAACATCGTCTAAACGTCCAAGGATCCAATAATAGCCGTCTTCATCTCGTCGAGCACCATCACCAGTATAATAATATCCTGGATATTTTTCGAGATAAGTGGATTTAAATCTGTCAGTGTCACCCCATACATCTCTTAACATACCCGGCCAAGGTTTTTGAATAGCAAAATATCCACCTTCGTGTGCTTCGGTGATTTCATCGCCTTCCAAATCGAAAATAACTGGCTTGATACCAAGGAAGGGTAAACAACAAGACCCTGGTTTAGTAGGTGTCGCTGTCGCAATTGGTGTCATAATAAATCCGCCTGTTTCCGTTTGCCAATAAGTATCTACTATAGGACATCGCTCTTTTCCCACAACTCTATGATACCACGTCCATGCTTCTGGATTTATTGGCTCGCCAACAGTTCCAAGAACTTTCAATGAATTTAAATCATGTTTCTTTACAGGATTGTCTCCATATCTCATAAGAGCACGTATAGCAGTTGGAGCGGTATAAAATTGGTTTACTTTATGGCGTTCCACGATATCCCAAAATCTGTCTACATCGGGGTAGGTTGGTACGCTTTCAAACATTAAAGTCGTTGCTCCATTTGCTAATGGCCCATATATAATGTAACTATGACCCGTAATCCAACCTATATCTGCAGTACAATACCAAACCTCGCCTTCTTTGTAGTTGAATACGATTTTATGAGTGAATGATGTATAAAGGATATAACCTGCTGTTGTGTGCTTAACGCCCTTAGGTTTTCCAGTAGTTCCGCTTGTATAGAGAATAAACAAAGTATCTTCCGAATCCATTTGTTCAGGTTCACATTCTTCACTTATACCATCAATGAAATCGTGATACCAGATATCCTTATCTGTATGAGGAACCTCGTTACCTGATCGCTTAACGACGATAACATTTTCAATTGTAGGTATACTATCAATTATTTGAACAACATCAGCCATTTTAGGGTACGGTTTTCCTCCTCTTAAGGTTTCATCGCTTGTGAATAGTAACCGTGAATCAGAGTCTTCAATTCTATCTTTCACAGCTTCCTTAGAGAAACCACCGAAAACGATTGAATGGATAACACCAATTCGAGCGCAAGCGAGCATGATTATAGCTAATTCAGGAATCATAGGTAACCAAATTGTTACTCTATCACCTTTTTTAAGCCCTTTATTTCTCATAGCGTTGGCCACCATATTCACTTCTTTTAAAAGTTCGTTGTAAGTAAATGTTCTCACTTGACCTGGTTCATCTGCTTCCCATATAATAGCAACGCGATCTCCTTTCCCTGCTTTTACATGGCGATCTATACAATTGTAAGCAACATTGAGTTTACCTCCAACAAACCACTTCCCAGGAAATAGATCGGTTTTTTCCCATACTTTATCATAGGGTTTGAACCAATCGAGCGATGCAGCTTGTTCGCCCCAGAATCCCTCCATATCCTCAATAGATTTTTCATACAGCTTCTTGTATTCTTCCATTGACATTCCAGTCTTAGCGTATTTAGGATTAAGTTTTACGGGATCGAATTTGCGAGTTTCAGTTAATATACTTTCCATTTTTTTGTCTTTTTCTGACATAATTTTTCAACAACATGAATTTCTTATTTATAGATTTTGCTATAATTACTTGATTTTATAAATGTTTTACAAATTTTAAAGACTTTTTTTCCATCTCATCGCATTTAAATTTTTTGGATTTAAATGGACTCTATTACTTCATGGAGTTAATATATCGAATTCAATTTAAACATTTTATCTTTAATTTATTAAAATAAGGGATGAGTAGATTTTTTTCAGAATTTTAACAATACTTTTTTTACGAGTTATAGAGATTAATTTTGTTAATTAAAAATGGGTGGGATTTCATCAATTTAAGTTATATTTAAATTTAGAAGCAACTTAATAATCTAAATATAAAGTGGACAGTTTTATCCAATATTTCCAAAATTGTTCTAAATTATAAAAATTATGTAGATGGATAACTTGGAATTAAAAGAATTAGTTCATGCAAGAACACTAATTGAAAAAGGTAAATTCGAAGAAGCTTTATTAGTTTTGAAAGAATTCGAAGAAGAAAATAATTTAACTTCAGAAGATAGATTTTCTTGTTTTTATTTACAAGCTTACATTTTAACTCGTTTTGGGGATTACGAAGAGGGTCTTAAGGTAAGTAAAAAGGCGTATGAAGAAAGTCTTGTATTAGAAGACCCGTTAGCATCAATTGATACCTCGTTTTTTATGGTTTCAAGTATAGGAATGCTAGGAGACTTTGAAAAGGCTTATAATATGCTTCTAAAATGCGAAGTTACGCTTAAATCGTTGTCAAATCTTTCAATTCTAGAACGAGAAAAAAGAGAAGCGTATATTGCACATCAAAAAAGTTATTTTGTTAGACTTGAAGGTGACGCCACTCGAGCATTGGAGTATGCGAATAAAAGTCTAGAATTGCGAGAAAAAATAGGAGACAAATTTCAAATTGTAGAATCTCTTGCTTCAATAGGGGAATATCATGCATTAATTACATGTGATTTGGATCAAGCTTTGAAATTTATGGTTCGCTGTCAGGAACTTGCTATAGAAATCAACCACCCATTTTGCAAATCTAATAATCTCAATACATTAGGAATCATTTACAGTTTAAAAGGTGAAACAGAAGTATCGTTGAGCTATTTTGAAGAAGCAATACCATATCTTGAAAAATTCAACAATAAAGTCATGTTAGCTGCTGTTTTGAATAATTTAGGTGATGCTTACTGTCGTTTAGGAAATTTTGAACAATCTCTTAAATATCTTGAAAAAAGTTTAAATCTTGCTAAGGAAAGTGAAGTATCTTGGCCTATTAGTTCTGCTATCAGTACCACTATTGAGGTACTCCTCTCTAAAGGTGATTCACAAGAAGCCCAGAAATATTTGGAACAATTAAAAGAACTAAGCGAAAAAGAGAATACAAGGTTGATTATTGAAAAGTATAAACTGCATGAAGCTATGGTCCTAAAATCAAGTCCTCGAATTCATGATAAAGCAAAGGCAGAAGAAATGCTCAAAAAAATGATTCAACAAGGTATGTTAAGAGCGGAAGGAACTATATATGCATTACTAAATCTTTGTGAACTTCTTCTAGATGAGTTAAGAGTTACTGAAGAAATAGAAATTTTGGAAGAAATAAATCCACTTATTGATCAATTATTAAATATTGCAAAAGGATCAAATTCATTTTGGATTTTAGCAGAGACTTATATATTGCAAGCAAATTTAGCTTTAATATCTTCAGATTTAGGTTCTGCTAGACGAGGCTTAACGCAAGCTCAAGAATTAGCTGAACAACATGGCATGCATCGCTTAGCTACTAAAATCTCCTTGCAACATGACGAGTTATTAGAACAGCTTAAAATCTGGGAGGGATTAATGAAAACAAAATCAACTATAGCTAAACGTTTTGAACTTTCTCAACTAGATAAACAAATGACCCGAATGGTAATGAAAAGCGCTATTGAAATATCAAATGTAGATGTAGAGCAACCTATATTGCTCATTATCATTACAAAGGAGGGAAATTTGTTGCTATCAAACCAATTTACTGCTGATTTGATTATTGATGAACATGGTTTTAGTGAACTTTTAGCATCTTTCAATTTATTTATAAACCAAATATTTTCAGAGAAATTCGATCGTGTGAAGTTCGGTCAATATAAAATCTTGATTAAAGAAATTAATTCTATCTATATATGTTATATGTTTCAAGGTCAATCATATAGTGCCCAACAGAAAATTACCTATTTTTCAGAACGATTAAGTAAAAATTCTACCATTCTTAGGGTTCTAAATAAATCAAGAGATTCAAAGAACCTTGTTAAAATAAGTGAAAATCCAGGTCTTGAAGAATTAATACTTGAAAGCTTTTTATCTGATCCAAAGCAGTTTCAAGTTCCATTTAAGGCTTATACAGGAACGGAAGCCTACCTTTTTGTAAGTTATGCTCATGCTGATAAACTTCATGTATATCCTATTATTGACTATTTAAATAAAAAAAAGATTAATATTTGGTACGATGAAGGAATTCCGATAAGCGAAAATTGGAAGAAATCGATCGTAACGAATTTGGAGAGATGCCATGCGTTTTTAGTATTCATCTCACCGAATATTATTCAATCAGAAAATGTTAGAAAAGAGATAAGTTTTGCTTTGAAGAAACACAAAAAATTTTTTAGCATCCATCTAAAAGAGACAAATTTACCTAGTGAACTTGAATACGATATAGGGGATATCCAACATATGAAAAAATATCTGATGTCTGAAACTAAGTTTTATACCGAATTGTTGGATATAATAAAGTTTTAAAACTTTTTGAAAGTAATAATATTAAAGCTAAAGGATTTAACTATTTTTTAAGAACAATGTAATTATTTCCTAAAGACAGAACAATGAGATGAATTTAATGGATTATCTAAATGAAGAATGGCGGAAAAAATGGAAAGATAAAGAAATTACTGCTGAAGACGCAATTAATAAAATTATTCCAGGTAATCGAGTTTTCGTTGGTTCTGGATGCTCGGAACCGCAATTACTCACATCAGAATTAATAAAGCAATCAGAAAAGTTAATTGATACAGAAATACTTCACTTTTTAACTATTGGTCCTGAAAAGTACTTTACTGAAAAAGCGGAGGACCTTTTTCGCCATAATGCTCTATTCATAGGAAAGACACTTCGCGAAGAAATAAATAAGGGACAAGCGGATTACACTCCAATTTACGCGAGTGAGATTCCCACATTATTTTTAACAGGAAGAAAACACATCGATGTTGCTCTCATACAAGTGACCCCTCCAGATCCATATGGCTTTTGTTCTCTTGGTATTAATGTTGATATCGCAAAACCATTAGCTCAATCAGCTTATTTAACTATTGTTGAGATTAATCCTCAAATGCCGAGAACTTTAGGTAACAGCTTTATTCACATGAAAGAAATCGATCATTTCGTTGTAAATGATGCCCCGCTGTTAGAGTTCCACTTTGATGAGCCCGATAAAATTGGAGAGAGAATAGGTAAAAACTTAGCAAACATTATAGAAAATAAATCTACGATTCACGTAGGATTTGGAGACTTACCAAATGCAGTTTTAAAATATCTGGGAAATAAAAAGGATTTAGGTATGCATTCTCATTATATCACTGATAATATAATCCCGTTAATCGAAGAGGGTGTATTAACTTGTCGAAAAAAGAATTTCCATCCAGAAAAAATTATCACTAGTTTTGCACTAGGATCTAAAAAATTGTATGATTTTGTTAATAATAATCCATATATTGAATTTTATCCCTCTGATTATGTATGCAACCCGAAATATATCGGAATGAATAAGAATATGGTCTCAATTAATTCTGCTCGACAAATAGATCTAACTGGACAAGTTAATGCAGCAACAGAAGGATATAGGTTTTATTCTGGAATTGGAGAAACCATAGACTTTATGAGAGGTGCTGCTTATTCTAAAGGAGGAAAACCAGTTATTATTATGCCTTCAACATCTCGTGACGGTAAAAAATCTCGAATTTTACCTCATTTAGATGAAGGTGCAGGAGTAATGCTATCTCGAGGAGATGCACACTATGTAATTACAGAATGGGGTGTAGCCTATCTTCACGGGAAAACAATTCGAGAAAGAGTACTTGAACTTATATGCATTGCTCATCCAAATTTTAGGCAATGGTTATTGGATGAGGCAAAAAAACTGAATTATATTTACTCAGATCAAATTTTACCTTGCGATGAGGAAGGAAGAATATGTAGATATCCTTCTGAATATGAGACTATTTCTACTCTACTTGGGGGAGAGAAAGTTTTTATTCGCCCCGTTAAACCTACTGACGAAGCTTTATTAAAGGAATTGTATTATTCTTTGAATGAAACAGATATCTACTTAAGATTTTTCGAAATTAGAAAAGAATTTACTCATTCTAAAACGCAAAATGAAGTTAATATCGATTATAACAATATATTCTCAATAGGAGCTTTTCTTGGTGAAATTGGCAGAGAGAAAATGATCGGAAACGCTACATATTACTTAAATCCTCAACTGAATATGGCGGAATATAGCTTTTTAGTTAGGGAAGATTATCGTGGAAAAGGTTTGGGATCCTTTCTGTATCAACACTTAATTATGATAGCGAAAGAAAAAGGTATAAAGGGATTTTATGGAAACATTCACATCCAAAATAAAAGTACAGTCCAAATAATAAGAAAGGGGGGTTATACTAAAATTAAACCTCCAGAAGGGGGTGAAAAGGAACTTTTTTACGAAGTCTTTTTCGATAAGGAAAATTATATTGATTAAATAATCAAAATTTTTAACTTGGTCTTATCATTATAAAAACTACATTCTTATGAAGTTTAAATATACAGATTATCACATCCACACGAACTGGAGCTCGGATATACCAGAAGATGGCCCAAAGTTTAAGGATTACATTAAAATTGCGGAAGCAGAGGCAATCAATTTATGTTTTCTAGAACATTACGAGCTTTATTATATTGAACAGGATAAAACAAATCCGTTTTATAAAAATAAAATCGATGATTACTTGGAAGAAATTGACCAATTAAAAGAGAATTATGACATCATTCTTGGTGGACTTGAAGTTGAATATTATCAAGACCGAGAAATTGAATTGAGGGAATTTATGGATGATTATGCAAATGAATTAGATTTTATAGGCGGTACAGTTCATGAATGGATTCACAATTACCCAATAACTACCAGAGCAAAATTGAGACAATTACTAGAGAAGGTGCAAATGAAACAAGTCATAGACGATTACTTTGAAACATATAAAATGATGATTGAGTCAAAAATCTTTAAAAATGTGTGCCACATAGATACTATCTTTCGTTACATTAATAAAAATGATTTCATACCTTTAGATGACTGTGATATATCTGAAGACAGAGTTTTGAATTTGGGCCGGTTATGCATTAAAAATAAGATCCGCATTGAATATAATTTATCTGGCGTTAATTTTCCTATCAACCGTTCTTTTCCATCAAAGGAAGTTGTCGAGCAACTAAAATTAGAACGGGCAAAATTCTTCGTTGGCTCTGATTCGCATTCATTAGATTTTTTCAAAGAAACCATTCCAAAAGTTAAAGAAGCATATGACTTTTTAGGTAGAGATATTTAAGGGGCGAAGAAAACATGGAAACAAAAAAAATCCTTAGTAGATTAGATAATTGGGATCAGAAAATCATTTTAAAATATAATGGTATAGGAGGCAACCCAATTACAATAATCTTAAAAATACTTTCTTTTTTTGGTAAAGAGACTATTTGGATGTTTTTAATGGTTTTTTATCTATTCATTTTATACGATCCCTTATTATTCTCATACATAACTTCAATCTTCTTATTTGGAGTTGTCATAATTGTTCCAATAAAAAAAATTGTTGATCGAGAAAGACCTTTTGAATCGTTGAAAGACATTAAGGTTCTCGAACGAAAACCTACATCGAGGAGTTTTCCCTCTTGGCACGCTTATAATGTCGTTTCTCAAGGATTGTTATTAACTTATCTGCTAAACTCAATGTTAATAGCAGTTTTGGTTATAATTTTTGCTGCTATAGTATCATTTTCTAGGATTCAATTAGGAGTTCATTATCCGAGTGATGTTATTTTTGGCTTTATCATTGGGTTCATAGGATTTATTTTGGCAATAACCATTGTAAGCCCTATGTTGATGAGACTAATTTCTTTTTTTGAACTTATTACCGAGAGAGAAATTCATTATCAGATAATTAATCCATTACTTTTAGAAAACATCTTTTATATTATTTTAGTATTGGCATTGACAATTGTAATAGTTATTCTTGCTATTCACAAAAGGATTAAAGAGGTTCTTAAAAAATAATTAATATTTATAAAAATTATTTAAAGGTTTAATTTTCGCTTCTTTTCAAATAGTTGTTTTAACTCATCTAGAACTTTTGATCTAGAATCTCCTGGTCTTTCTGACATTGATGCGTCATTAGGCGGGGTTAAGCCAATAGGAACCCCACTTTGAGCCATTTGAAATGCTCCACTTTCAATTGCTCGTAATCTATTGTCTAGTTCAGATAATTGTCTGGAAAGGCTTTCTGATAACCTTATAACGGCGTTCATTGTTTCTTCTAATGTTTTTCCTAATCCCTCGACTTTTCTTAAAGTTGGGCTCGTTAGGGAGTCAGTAGATTTCATTACATTCTTGATATATTTAGAAAACTCAGGTTCATTAGATATTAGGGAAAATATTGAAGTAGCATAAGCTTCGTAATCATAATTATATGTAGTTAATAACTGATTTAGGTTCTCTTTTAGAAGTTCGATGTTCAATAGCGTTTCTGGGTCACGTTTCAAATCGGGATCACATTTATGTATGTATATTAATACAAATGGATCTTCTTCCAATGTCGATAAGATTTCTAATATTTGTTCAAAATATTCAAATGATTCAGCATATCTTTCAGAATCTTGAACATCTATGACATAAATTAATAAATCCGTCTGTAAAAAATATTGTTCAGGTCTATCAAAATATTTGCTCCTATACTGAGCTTGTCCACCAAAATCCCATATATAAAGATCTATATCAGAGTTTTCTGTTTCAATATGACGGCGATCAACTCCCTTAGTTGGGGTTAAATTAGCTAAATCGTTAATACCAAGTCGACCTCCAAACCTATTCAAAATTGCTGTTTTTCCTGCATTATCTAATCCGATGACAATTACTTTCTGGGCAGATTTTTGTAAAATTTCTCCCTCGTCTACCATATTTGTAATAATAGAACTAATAAAAATTGCTTTCTTAATAGAATTCTCAAGGGTGGGATTCTCTGCTTTGAGAATAGTGATTTTTCTATCGAACTCTTCTTGCAATTCTGTCACTTCCAAAGGATCTTTTGTTTTTCCAAAAATTTTTAAGTTTTCAAATGGATTATCCCTGTTCAAATTGGAAATATCTTCAATTTTGGTTACATGTAAAAGGTCTTTTAGAATTTTTGCATCACTTCTAGAAATGAATTTGTATGAATAAATGGGTAATTTCTTTATTTCCTCAATGGTTTTGAATTTGTCCGGTTTAATTTCTTTTGGATCGAGAAATTTATAAAAAATACTTATAATATTTGTGATATCAGATGACATTATGTGGGCATTTTGTATTAATTTGAATTTATTAATTATAAGGATTGAAATATATTAATTATTATTTACAAATCTTTTAAGATAATAGTTAAATTGACTAAGATTTAAATCTTCACTACCGCTATTATTTTAAATTGATTAAGATTTAAATATATAGTTTATTTTAAATACTATACTGAAATTGAATAATCCTAATATTTGCATTTAAGTTAACCAGTTGATATGCCATCAAGTTTTGAAGATAATGGATTTTTTGACGAGAAGGAAGAAGAATCTTGTTGTGACTCGCCAAAAATAAGTGAGGAAGATGGATTCTACGTATGTTTAAATTGTGGTTCTGTATACGGGAGAATTTTAGATGATTCACCACGCAGAGCTTTCACACAAGAAGAAATTCAAAAAAGAAAAAGTAATGAAAGGGTTTATAGCCCAATTGGTCCTCGAACGATTATTAGAGGCAGTAGAGATGCGCGAGGGACTTTATTAAGCCCAAAATATAAATCAAAATTTAACCGACTCGCAAAAATTCATAGATCCTTAACCACCTCCTTCGAGCGAAACCTTTGGATTGCTTTACCAAATTTACAGCGATTACAAAAAAGGCTAGGCATCCCTGATACAGTTGCTGAGGACGCTCTAAGAATATATACTCAAACCGTCAAAAAAAAGCTAACAATGGGAAGGAGTATCGATACTCTTCTCTCTGCTTCCATTTTTTGTGCTCTTAGAGTACATGGGATTCCAAGAACGGTAGAAGAAATTACGAAAGTTGCTCAAATTCCAAAAAAAAAAGTAATTAAGAGTTATCGACTAATATTAATGGAAGTTTTACCAAACCTTAATTTGAAAGTCCAACATTTCGGACCTATTCGCTATGTAGACAAGTTTAACGACGAATTAAAACTTTCAATGCAATGTAGAAATGCAGCAGTCAAAATCATAGAAAATGCTCAAGAAAGTGGTTTTAATTCTGCGGGAAAAGACCCTAAAGGAATCGCTGCCGCAGCAATTTATATTGGATCTAAAATTTGTAGTGAAAACAGAACTCAGAAGGAGATAAGTAAATTAGCCCGCGTTACTGAAGTCACTTTGAGAATGCGAGTAAAAGATCTTATGAAATATGCTAATATGGTCTAGTATCTGTTTATTATGTAATTTCAATTAAGGGTTTTTCTTCTTCAAACAAAGGTAATATCTTTAATAAATCTTTAATTTTTTGAAGATATTCATCCAACCTATTTGAAATTACATCAAGGATAAAATCAATACAAGATACATAGTAGGTATCTTTTATGAGTTGCTTGTTAAGACCCGTTGCATCCAAGTAACTATTAAGGTTTGATCTTATCTTTTGGGTTGACTCATTAGATTTTAAGAAAGACAATCCGTATAATAAAACCATTAACGAACTGGTCATTAAGTCGCCTCTCTTTAATAATATTTTAGCTAACTCAAAGTACTTTAAACCAGCTTCATAATAGTCCTTAGATTCAAGAAGAATAAGTAATTCTTTATAATATCTTTTTCTCATAGGATTTCGTTGTTTTAGGAATTCTGAACGTTCTTTCCTAACATCCCCCATCTTTCGCTCTAATTTGCTTAATTTTTGTGTTATTATAATATCAAATTTTCTTTTTTCCCCTAATTCTTTTCTTGATAGTTTTTCCTCTGTTGGTAAACTTTTTTGTCCTTCTGATATAAAGGATTCCAAAAAAGAGACCTCTGGTTCAAAAAGAACTAGCTTCTCATTTAATAGCTTGGTACATAAATGCAATAGTTCTGAATTATCGTCCTCTAATGCAGAGATAATATTATTTAAGATTTTGATCTCTGGTAAATCTTCAAAATTAGATTTATGTTCCTTATATTTGGTGAATATATCATTCAGTTTTGTTTTAGCTGCAAAAACATCTTTTACCTTTACTATTATGAATATATTTAAGATTAAACTTAATGCTGCTTGTCTAAAGAATTTTTTTTCTAACAAAATAGGAATTGTATCAGTATAGTCGTTAGCAGCTATCTCAAATTTTTGATTAGATAAATTTTCTAATGCTAATTTCCAATATTGATTCTGCATAAGCTTTCTTTTAGCAATTTCTTTCTTTTCCCTTGGGATTTTATTTGCAAGTTCAATACAATTTTCTTTTTTATATTCCATTTCACCAATTTGCCTTTCCAAATCTTCA
>JBHLLM010000049.1:0-11396 GCA_048885575.1 Candidatus Hermodarchaeota archaeon | reverse complement strand
GAAACCATCTAAATTTCTTTTCATTTTCATACTAAACTTAAAGAGGCTTCCTTTTTAAATACCTATTTCGGTTTATTTTCTTTAAATCGAAAATTCTCAGGGATGAATACTCATATCAAAGGGTTTTATTAATAACAAAGAAATTGAAAATACATTCGAAATAATTAATCCTAATGAGAATAATGTTCATTTAAGTAAAGAACAGATTATTGTCAGAGAAATTGATTATAACTTAAAAAGTCCGATCGATTCCTTAATTCAAGAATGTGATGCTACCAAAAAAGAATATTTAACCATGGCTGAAGATATACATATCATCTTAAAAAATCGTGAAGACTTATCTAACTCTGAAAAGCTAAACTATTGTAATAGCGAAAGATATTACATGAAACAGTACCTAAAACATATAATGATAAAGGTAAATTGCATTTTATCTAACTAATTTTTAATAGTAAAATTATATAAATGATGCCCTAAATTATCAATATTTATAGTGTTTTCAAAATCTATAATTGATATTATAAAGGAACGGACTTCTTGGAGAACTTATATCAATAGTTTACTTGAAGAAAATACTAAAGAAAAAATTTTAGAAATTTTACATTTAAAAGATTTCAGAAGTCCGTTTAGTGGAAATGCCAGAGAATGTCGATTTGAATTAATATCCATACCTGAATTTGATACTGAAGAAAAGAAAAAGATAGGAACTTATGGGATAATAAAGGGAGCTCAAGAATTCATTGTAGGAGCAACTAAAAAAGCTGATTATTATCGGGAGAACTATGGATATCTTTTGGAAGCCATAGTACTGGCTGCTACTGATTTAGGTTTAGGAACTTGCTGGTTAGGAGGTTCTTTTAATAAAAGTTTATTCTCCAAGAAAATAGATTGCAAAACAAACGAAATTGTCCCAGCTATAACGCCTATTGGATACCAAGCAGAAAAGAGACGGAGAAATGAAAACTATATTCGTTCATTCATCAAAGCTGATACTAGATATTCGTGGGATAAACTTTTTTTTGAAAGGGATTTTTCAAATTCTCTTTCTCAAAAGAAAGCTGGAAAATATGAAACCTTGTTAGAAATGGTTCGCCTAGGACCTTCAGCTGGTAATAAGCAACCTTGGAGATTAGTAAAAGAAGAGGATGAAGAAAATTTTCATTTCTATGTAAAATACAGCAAAAGTCTTAAAAATAAGGCTTATAATCAATTCGTACACCTTGATATAGGGATAGCTATTTGTCATTTTGATCTAACTGCTAAAGAAATTGGATTGATGGGAAGATGGGAATTTTTAAAACCAAATATTCAAAAATCCGATGAATTAGTATATGTAATATCTTGGATAGGTGAACTATAATAACTTTTATATAAACTATGTATATGTCTAATTTCTTAAACTTCTCTTATTTTAATATTATTAATCGTTTTAAAAGTTTTAAAAACAAGATTTAATGATTCACTTTTATTTAAGACTGAATAATCACAAATATATATTTAATAATGGCGACTATACTTGTAACTGGCGGTACTGGTTTTATTGGTATACCTTTGGTCAAAAATCTATACGAATTAGGGCATAAATTAAAATTACTGGTAAGAGAGAGTAGTAATACCGCACCCTTTAAGGAACTTAAAGATGTTGAATATATTATTGGTGATGTCCAAGATCTTAGCAGTTTTGAGAAATCTGTGAAGAATTTAGATGCTATATGCCATCTTGCAGCTTACACTGGTATATGGGCGAAAGATAAATCGATATACTATGATGTTAATGTTAAAGGGACAGAGAATATCGCTAATGTTGCTCTTCAAAACAATTTAAAATTATTTTATGTTAGTTCCTTTACTGCTTTAGGTCCTACACCTTCAAAACCTGTTGATGAGAGTCATGAAAATGAGAATTTTTTTATGGAATATGAGAAATCTAAATTCCAAGCGAAAAAACTCGTAAAAAGTTATATCCCAAAAGGGTTGAAAGTGGTAATATTTTATCCTGGAATTGTATATGGTCCAGGAGATTTCAATGTATTTGGTAGGATGCTATTTGATGTTATGAGAGGAAAAATTCTTCCTTTGGGAATTTGTCCAGGAAAGGGAGAATCTATGACCTGTTTATCGTACGTATTTGATGTAGCAAAATCTTTGGCCAATGTAATAAATAGGGAAGATCTCTTCGGGGAAGATTTTATACTTGGAGGCGAAAATGTTAAATTTAAAGAATATCTTGACTTAATTGCCGAAATTGGACTAAATAAAAAAGCCAGAAAACTTCCATTTCCAATTGCGATGGCATATGCATGGTTTTTAGAAGTAAAGGCGAAATTTGATAAAAAAATACCTTATTTAACTCGACCAACACTAAAAGCGATCAAATATCACAGATCATATTCATCAAATAAAGCAATAGAAAAAATAGGTTATAAAATCACACCATTAAAGCAAGGGTTAGAAGATACGATAGATTGGTATAAGAATTATAAAGATAATAATTAAGAGATGTTTGAATAGTTGAAAAGTAATATTGTTAATCAAAATGATTTTAAAACAGATATAGCCAGAAATTACACTAAATTCTTATCAAATTATCCTGAAATATTTGTGGATTTGATTTCGGGTTCCCATTTTGATTTTGCTATATATGATTCAATAGAATCATATGACGCGAGGGTTCCTATAGATGTATTTAATGTTTACCGAAATGGCGAAGGAATTGAAATAAAGCCAGGAAAAGCAAAGAATGCTGATTTGGAATTAGCTCTCTCAGTAGAAGCAATAGAGAAGTTAATAAATACAAAAGACAATATTGAATATGCAAAACTTCTCGGTTCCTTTTATAATGAACCCAATGAAGAAAATGGATGGATAGATTTTATGTTGTTCAAACGGACTCAGAAAATAATTGAAATGGGCTATGGAAAGTTTGCTCAAACTGCGGGAATCCTCGAAGATGATGGTAGTATAATTAACCTTTAAAATTATTCCTATGAATTAGAAAATTTAAAAATGAACTTAAATTAGAATTATGTCAAAATCTCAAGAATTAAGGATTAAAGATAAATTCACAGGGGAAACTATAAGCACTATAACCGCCGATACAATAGAGACCGTTCACGAAAAAATTAAAAAAGTTCATGTAAATCAGAATTTATTGAAAGAAATGGATTTTTTTGAACGAGCTCAACTTCTGTCACAATTTGCTAGTAAATTGCGATTTAATAAAAATAAATTGAAGGAATTGATTGTAGCTGAAGGAGGATTACCAATCAAGTATTCTGAATGGGAATTGAATGTAGTTACAAATGGTTTTAAATTTTGTGATTGGTATTACCAATTTTTAGAAGAAAAACCCTTAACTAGCATCGAAGGAGAACAACTCGTCAGAATAAGATACATCCCACACGGTTTGGCAGCATGTCTTTCTCCTCGCAATACGCCTATAAGCCTTCCCCTCTATCAACTAGGTGCAAATTATTTAGTCGGAAACCCTGCTATAGTAAAACCTTCTACCGCATGCCCATTAACAATGCTAGAAGCTTATTCTATGATGCAAGAAATGGATTTTCCTGCTCTTGAAGCCTTAGATTTGGTCATAGCTCCTGGAGAATGGGCCGTAGATGAGTTCATTAGATCCCCACTAGTAAAAACAATAATGACAATTACAGCATCTCATACTGCAAAAGATATATTGGTACGTTATGGACGATTTTTAAAAAAAACTGTTGATAGATCAATGGGAGTCGATATGTATACTCAACCATTTAAGAACTTCTTTTTTGAATGCGCTGGAAACGATGCAGGAATAGTTATGAACGATGTTAATTTAGAACAAGTAGCAAAATGGAATGCTATGGCTAGTTATACTAATTCCGGTCAGCAATGTTTCTCAATGAAGCGAATCATTGTACACCAAGATATATACGACGAATACACAGAATGTCTAATAAAAGAAATTGAAAAATTAAAGTACGGAGATCCCACCGATCCAGATGTGGATATCGGTCCTTTGGGAAGTAGGAAAATCCTAATGATGATGGAGGTAATGGTCGAAGATGCGAAAAAGTATAATGCTAAAATCTATACAGGTGCTGAAAAAATTGATACGGGAAAAGATTATGGATTATTTTATAAACCAACTCTAGTTGAAATTAAACCAGAACTATGTGAAGACTTATCTAAAGCACCATTTTTATGGAGAGAAGAAGCATTTGGACCTGTTCGTTCTATTACAAAAGCAAAAGATATTAGAGATGCCATAAAGCTAGCAAATACAAGTAATTACGGTATGAGAGCCGTAGTATACACTTCAGATGTGAATAAGATAGAAATTTTTAAAAATGAATTAGAAGCTGCGAATATATATATTAACGCAAGACCCATGCTTGTTGACATTACTGTCTCATTAGGGGGAATTAAAGATTCTGCTTATCCAGCAGGCTGCAAATATTATCCCCAAGAATTAGTTTATGGAAAATATATTTATGATGGTACTTCACTGAATATAGAAAAGATAAAATAAAAATTATGTGCGATGGAAGCTGAAGAATTATATATAAAATTAAAAGGATTTTTTCCTAAACAATTGGACTTAATGAGGCATCTACATATTAATGCTTGTTGGGAATATATTATCACTGATCGTTCTACTGATGATACCCATATCAAATTAAACTTCTATTTATTCAAAAAGAATGAAAAACTGTTAGAAATGACAGAAAATGAGCCTGCAATTAAACCAGATTTAATCCTCTATTTTACAGAAAAAGCTATTTTAAGTATGATTAAAGATACTTCAAGTGCTGAGGAGTATTACGAGCGCTATCATAAAATTATGGCTAATCCTCAATCCGGAATTGAAGTGGATAGTAAAATAAACAAACCTAGACTAAAACTATGGCAAACTGGGTATAAACAGTGGCAAAAAGATTTTAAATTTTAATTTGCTGCCAATAAAATCTTCTAATGAATATGATGAATATTACACCATTTTAATTTTAAAGGATTTCTTTTTCATCATAATAATTATTATAGCTGTGGTTGCTAACAATGTAAAGCCGATAAATGCTGTTCCAAAAGGAATAAATCGAAAAGTGCCTTCCAATCTTACAATAACTTGGTCAAATTGATCATAAAAAGTCTCACTTAATAGAATTCCCCTAGTATCATATTCCTTTTGCCACAAATAATCCAAACCAGTATCACTTTTTCCTTGTTTGAATAGGGAAAGCCCTATTCTATAATATTCAGAAGGTAATAATGCTATAGTGGCTTCTAAAAATTGTTCAACTGGAAAAAGGCTAAATAAGTCATCAGAGTAATAAATAGGTCTTTTTCCCATCTGTAAAGTCACTGATTTTCCACTTAAACCCCAATCCGTTTTATAGTCCCAAAATTCTATTTCAATTAACCAATAAATTGTAGTCCCAATTATTTCTCTAATGATCATTCTAGTTTGATCCCCTATTTCAAAATTAGGTTCAAATCCAAAAGTCTCTTTAAAACTCATTAAATCTAGTTCAGTAACCTCCCAAATTAATTCAGTTCCTTCAGTAAATCCTACGCTATATTCATCTTCCTGTGCTTTAGTATTTAAGTTAAAACACGAACCAAATATAAAAAAATAGAATAAGCCGATTAAACAGAAGATCTTAAGTTTTGTATTCACTTGACATCAAAAATTCTTTTTAAATTCTACATATTGTAATGCCGTAGAATATCATTTATAATATGATATAAATTAATAATTTTTTTAAACTTAAAAATTTGATTTTGGAATTTTGCATCTGTTATTACTATAGAAAGATATTAATTTATATGAAATACTTCAAATAATCATTATTATATAAAGATTAATTAAACTGAGGTAAAATAATTTGAATAGAGAAGATATTTGCTTCATGTCAGCCTTTGACATGCAAGAAAAAATTAAGACTCAGGAATTAACTTCACTCGAGATTACTGAAACTATAATTGAACGAATAGAAAAAATAAATCCTTTAATAAATGCATACTGTACTCCTACTTTTGATATGGCAAGAGAAATGGCCAAAAAAGCTGATGATTCAGTTAGAAATGGACGAGAGCTTGGTTCCTTAATAGGGATTCCAACATCAATTAAGGATCTAATGCTATTAAAAGGAGTTAGAACTACTTATGGTTCATTGCTGCACGAAAATTTTATTCCTGAGGATGACGAGATTGCAGTAAAACGATTAAAGAATGCTGGATGTGTTATATTAGGAAAAACAAATACACCTGAGTTTGGTCACGTTGCTCTCACCAATAATAAAATTTTTGGAGAAACTTTGAACCCATGGAATATAGAAACAAATTCTGGGGGATCGAGTGGAGGTGCTGCAGCTTCAGTTGCAGCTGGGATAGGACCTTTAGCTTTAGGTTCAGATGGAGGAGGTTCAATAAGAATTCCTAGCAGTTGTTGTGGAGTTTATGGATTAAAACCAACATTTGGTCGCATTCCTCGATATCCCCATGATACTCTTGCATTTTGGTCAATGGATCATTATGGACCAATAGTTCGTTATGTAAAAGATGCAGCTCTAATGTTAAATGTAATGAAAGGCTATCATCCTGCCGATAGCAATTCTTTACCCAACGATAATATCGATTATGTCAAGGAACTTGAAGAAAAACCGAAAAATTTAAAGATTGGTTATTCAATGACATTGGGTTTTGGCAAAGCTCTTGAAGATGAAATAAGAGAGAGTGTTCTTGATAATATTCAGAAGTTTGAACAATACGACTGGGAGGTGGAAGAAGCTAATTTAAAAATAAGGAACCCTGGAAGTGCTTTTAAAACTTTAGTTAGCGTAGGCTACGCCTATGACTTACAAAAAGCGTATAATGATAAACGGGATACTCTTTCAGCAGACTTAAGTTCTATAATAAGACTAGGGTTAGATACTAGTGCCATGAACCTTGAAAAAGCTAAAGACCAAAGAAAGGGAGTTTACAAAGTAATGTATCAATATTTTAAGAATTATGATATCCTAATTACACCCACAACTCCCTGTCCTGCCTTTAAACCGGGCTGGTTAGAATCCGGGACAACATTTCCGACTATTGGTAAAAAAACATTAAGCACCTTAGATTGGATTACATATACTTTTCCCTTTAATATGACAGGGTCACCAGCGGCTTCTATTCCTTCTAGTTGGACTAAATCTGGTTTACCAATTGGAATGCAAATCGTTGGGAAGCGATACGATGAAAAAACAGTTCTACAAGTCTCAAAAGCTTTTGAAGAAATCTCAGCATGGCAAGATAAACGCCCAAAATTTAACTAAATATCTTTTTTTTATTTTTATATTAATTAAAATGATTTCATTTTTGAAGTTGTAATGTAAGATGAATCGCCGATTGTAATATTTTTTTTAATGAGGTCTTCTAAAATTGAGTAGTCCCCAATTATACTGTTAGAAGAAATAATTTTTCTCAAAAATACTCCATCCCCTATCACAGATTCAGAGAGAATACATTTTTCTATAACTAAATCATCACCAATTGAAACATTAGGACCAATTATTGAATTTTTGATTTTTACATTTTCTCCAATAAAAATCGGTGGTACTAATTTTGAGTCTACTATATTTCCTGCTTGAAACAAAGTTTCAAATGAGGGATCTTTTAGTTTTGCCTCAGATAATAAATAGCGATTCCCATCCAGTAATGATTCAGGTCTTCCAAAATCTAATACCTCACCTTGCATAATATTCCCTTTAAATCGAAAACCCTCCCTTATGAGGTGGTCAATTATTGGTGTTAATTGATGTTCACTTCCATTAGTTATTTTTACCTTACTTTGCTCTTCTAAAAGCTCAAATAATCGAAATATTGAACTTTTTCCAAAAAGATAAGCACCAGAAACAGCGTAATCAGAGATAAACTCTCTTGGTTTCTCAATAATTCTAGTCAAGTTCATTTCTTCATCAGCTACTGTAACACCATAGAATTGTGGATTACTAACTCTCTTAACATTAATAACAGCATCACAATTACCTTGGTGGTATGTCAGTAACACCGAAGAATAATCTTCCATAGGAAGCCTATCACTTAAAAAAATAAAGCAATCATCGTTGCTAACAAAATCTTTCGCTAGTAATATTGCGTCTCCAAGACCACTGAAAAAAGGAGTATCTGCCAAAAATCCAAGCGGTTTTTGCTCAATAAATATAAGGTTGAAATAATCAGAATAGTGATTCCTTATATATTCTGAAATTTGTCTTTTTTTATATCCTACAATAAATGCTATATCCGTTCCATTAGGAAATGTTCTTTTAAGTTTTATAAGGATGTGGTCAATTAATCTTTTTCCAGCCAATTTTAGAAATGCTTTGGGTTTTGAGTAAGTAAATGGCTGAAGTCGTTGTCCTACGCCAGCAATTGGACAAATTAATTTCAATCTCAAAATCAACTCTCTAATATATCTCTTAAAATTGCATAATATTCCGCTTCTTTTAATTTTTCTCTTACTGTAGATTTTAATTTTCTTAGATAATAGTTATCTGAATTTGTCCTATTCAGACTTTTGAGCTTTTTGTTTAAAGCAATTCGTATTTTTTCATCTAAAAAACTAACTGGTATGGATTTATAATCATTTATCAATCTTTTCATTCTCTCTTCGCTATAATGGCTATTTTGGGCTTCTAAATTCTCACGAAGAATAAGATATAAATTTTCAACCCAAGTTTCTATTCTTTCTATATCCCCTTTTATATATGTCCGAATATCAAGCCAATCTTTAAATTCAATAACTTTTGTTAGAAGATCTTTTCGTTTTTCACTTAGAATCTCCTTTTGTTTAGTTTTTTTTACCAAATCCCTAATTTTTTGCTGTTTTAAGTCTTGCTTGTCTTCTTTTGATAGTGATTTATAAATTTCTTCTCTCTTCTTTTTTTGTTCCACTGTGTCATCGTCATCGAGCCATTTATCAATTGACATGGTATAATTAAAATATTAGGCTAATTCGCAATTTTATATATCTATTAAATAATTAATATAAAGGAGTAAATTGTGTTTTAAATCCATAGAGAGATAGCTTAATATTAACTTATGTAATTAATATAATTAGAATGAATGTAAAGGGAATAATATTCGATTTTGGCTTCACACTGTTTTCATTTGAGAACCCATCGGTCGACAAATATATGGATTGTTTCAAACGCGGGTTACTGAAATCTATTGAAACATTGAAGGAAGAAAATATTTTTAAGGAAACTGATGTAGTAATTGAACGGTTCGTCAAAATATTTAACCAAAAAAGAAGCAAGGCTTTTAAAATACAAAGGAGAACAAAAGAAGAGTATCCGACTTCGCAGGTTTTCAAGAATGCTCTGGATGATCTCGTTCAAGAAGGTTTCCTTGAGATCGAGAACATCGACGCTGATTTCTATAAAGATCTTGCCGAAATCTATCATTCATGCGAGGAAGAAGAATGGAAACCTTTTAACGAAACACGAACTACTTTGGAAGCACTTTCTAATATTTCTAACTTAAAAATTGGGCTCCTCTCCAATCACCCCAACCATAAAACCATAAAAAATATGCTGAAAAACAACAATATTCGACAATTTTTTGATGTAATTGTTACTTCTGCTAAATTTGGTAAAAGAAAGCCTAATCCTGATATTTTCTTATACACATTAAAGAAAATGGGTTTAGAAAAACATGAGGCAAAAAATTGTATTATGGTAGGGGATGAAGCTGCTGACGCTGTTGGTGCTAATAGAGTTGGTATGCAAATTGTTATAATAGAAAGAGAATACGAATTTCCTTACGAACGGGAAATCACTATCCCTAATATAATAAAAATTAAGTCCATAAATGAGGTTTTAAATTACATTAATTAAAAACTATAGCCCAGGGGGGATTTTGAAAGTTTTAGCTTAATTTACACTATTTTTTCCTGTTTAATTAATTCTTCTTTTCCTTTTATATTTAAGAATTTCCTCAATTTTTATGTCAAATTTAGCTAACTGATCTTGGATTTTTAATTTAATATATTGCCATTTAATTGGTTTTATTATTTCAAATATGAATTTATTTACAAAATATTTTGATTGGGTACCAATATTGTAATTAACATAATTTGTTCCATTCTTAGTTTTTCCAGTAAAAATAGAAATTTTTGACATTTTGATTCCTAAACTCTCTACAATGGATTTAAAATCTTGAACTAGATTTTTTGATGCATTTGTAAACTTAATTCCAACACACATATAATTCTTTTTTGGATATAAAGTAAGGTATATAGTTCCATCTGTATCAAATAACCCCCGTAGGCAAGCAATCTGAATTCTCTGAATAAGATCTTTTAAATTCAAATCCTTTGAATTTAGTAAAACTGAATTATTGAAAATCCAAGTTGGAATTCCAACTTGATTTTTTACTTTGTTACCTGAATGCAAACCTAGTTTAATTAAAAATTCTATGAAACCTTTTCTATACAGCCCAATAACTGTTGTATTATCCCTTCTTTTTGCTTTAATGGATGGTTCAAACCTAAAAACCGTTTTTATTAAATTTTTTATATGATCTATGTAAAATGTCTCTTCTACATTTAAAGAGATTTCACACATATATTTACTAGTGGCGTAATTGAAAGTAATATGCCCATCTCCTAGAATAACACCTATAAGTTCAGCTATTAATTCTATTTCATAAATCTCATAATGATTTAATAGGTAACTTAAAACTGAATCTTTTATAGATGAAGGATTTGGAATTTCAATAATGTAGTATAATATTATACTTCTTTGTTTAAAGCTAAACCCACCTTAGCTTTTCTGAATTTTTTCAAATATTTTTGATTATAAATGCGGGTGAGTTATCCGGAAATCATAAATTAATAGCCCAGAGGGGATAAATTCCTCTCCAATTAATTATTGGGAAGTTTGAACCCCTGATCACTGGCTTTTTGCCAAAAATTAAGTCCGCAAGCCAGCGTCCTATCCACTAGACCACTGGGCTATTTAATTATTAATAAATAATCGTGAATAATAGTTAAAATATTTTATTTCTCTTCTAAGAATTTTAACGTTTAAAAAGCGCAAATACTGAAGCAAATTAATTTATCTAGGGTAATCCGGTTTACTAGACACAAGGGTAGTCGTTTCTTCAATCCAGCTTGATAAATCTTTATCTACTCGAATGAATGTCACAATTTTATCTAATTCTTGCAGTTTAGTAAATGTGCATTCAGCAACTAAATCCCATCCCCCATAAACGGGTGTAATATAGGTCACATTCCAATTTTCATCGGGATTATTTGATTTTAAGCCTTTTAACCTTTTGACAACTTCCCACTCAGTTCCAATAACTTTTAGCCGGATTAATATATAACCACGATAGAAAATACCCTAACACCTAAATTTCTTTTT
>JBHLLM010000048.1:0-11416 GCA_048885575.1 Candidatus Hermodarchaeota archaeon | reverse complement strand
ATGAAAAAGTTTTGTTTTCTCTATAAAAAGAATTGCCTTTATCTTGAAGATGACTTTATAAATTGTCCAAATGTTTGTGAAACAATAGCAATTAAACTGGTTGAGTTTTTACAGCACAATTTATTACTCTACATTAAGAGAGAAGGCGCGGATAGTAATGGTGAATATGCTTTATATAAATTATTCAAATTTACAGAATTGAATTCTATTTAATAAAAAGGGTCTTTTTGCGATTTTTGTCGGAGAGCGAGATTGTCTATATCTTAGATGCAATACGAATATTTTGGTGATGTTATCTGTGTATTACTTATTTTTAAGATTGGTTTTCATATCTATCTAAATAACACTTATATATTACTTATAAAATATATTTATATAAAGATTAATGTGATTTTATGGAATTAGGAGATAAATCCTTATCAGAGTTGACCGAGAAAGTTTTTTCTGAGAAGTATGAGTTTATAGAAGGTCCTCAAAAATTAAAAGGGAGATCAGGAAAACTTTGGACATTTAATGCAGTTATTTGCGATGGAAAGTACGGTAAATATGGTGTCTTCGTTCGAGATTGGAAAAGGGAAATCTCTATTACACAGTTGCGACAACTTCATAAAGCTTGCGTTGACATCCCTGACATTGAAGGAGGAATTATGGTTTGTAACATCGCCACTGATTTTTCTCGTGATTATAGTTCCCAATTTGGAATTCAGTTACTCTCGAGAGGACATCTTGTTTCTAAGCTCCGGAATAGAGAATTCCAATTTTAAAATTTACTACATCTTTTACATATTTTCTTAAGAACAAAAATTTATTTAACTCTCCATTCTGTATACTTAAGTGTATTATATTAGATAATTTTTAAAATTTTAATATGATCTAAGATGCTTACTAATAGAGTGAAAGGTGTTGAGTATGCGATAAGAGAAATCGCTGCTGTTGCCCATGAAGTAGAAAAAAGTGGTAAACAAGTATACCATTTAAATATTGGAGATCCAGTTTTTTATGATTTCACTACTCCAGAATTTATATCAAACGCATTATTTAACGCTAGTCGAAAGGGTAAAAATTATTATGTCAATTCACTAGGTGTTGTTGAATTAAGAGAAGAACTAAGCAAATTCCTTAAATATAATCAAAATCTTAACATACGAGCTGACGATATTCTCGTTACTTCAGGAGTCACCGAAGGAATCAACTTTCTCGTTTCAGGGTTAATAGAAAATGGTAGAGAACTACTGATACCTGGTCCTTCTTATCCCCTATATATAAACTATACCAATTTTTACGATGGTAAACCTGTAGAATATGAACTCGATGAGAAGCAAGATTGGGAGCCCAATATTGAAGATTTGAGAAAAAAAATTACAGAAAAGACGCAAGCAATTTTAATTTGCAGTCCTAATAATCCCACCGGTGTTTTATATGGAGAGAAAAAAATCAAGGCAATAATAGATTTAGCAGGGGAATATAACTTACCTATTTTATCTGATGAGATTTACGATCAAATCACTTATGATAAGCCGTATATATGTCCTGCTTCATTAAGTAAAGATGTTCCTGTAATCGGATTGAATGGTTTTTCAAAAACTCATTTAGTTACTGGCTGGAGATTAGGATATCTTTATTATTACGATCCAGAAAACAAACTTGAAGAACTCAAGAATGGTATTGCAAAGTTGGCAAGAGCTCGTTTATCTGCTAGTTCTGTTGCTCAATTTGCAGCAGTGGAGATTTTAAGAACCCCTAGCAATCATACTGTAGAAATGGTAAAAAAATTAAAAGAACGACGAGATTATTCATACGATAGGTTAAGAAAGATTGAGGGAATTAGTTGTGTAAAGCCAAATGGGGCATTTTATCTTTTTCCAAAGTTAGACTTGATTGAATTAGGGAAATGGAAGGACGACAAGGAATTAGTTGTAGAATTACTCAAAAAAACAGGCGTATGTACCGTCTATGGTTCTGGTTTTGGAAGCTATGGTAATGGGCACATGAGGTTAACTTTCTTACCTGAGAAAGATATTCTTGAGACTGTATACAACCTAATAGAAGAATTTCTGAAGTAAAGCTGTTCTATATCAATTTTAAAAACTATTAAATTACTAAAGTCCTTCAAATTTAAATACGTTAAAATCTAATAAAATTAAAAGAACACATTATCTCCTAACCAGGGATTAATAGAATTCTTTATTTATATAGATCAAATAATTATTATATTAATCAAAAATATAACTCAATGATATATTACCATGATAATTAGAATCAATTCCTTAGAAAGTAAAATTGAGGTTTTTTACGAACATTATTTACATCTTCATGGGTTTTTGAAATTAAGCCAGGAGGATAAAAAGAATAATAAAGAATATACTATTATCGTTCAGATTCTTAATGTACAAACAATATCAGATTACATCATGACGCGGCAGCAATTAAGAAATGTAGAAATAAGTGATTATATCAAGGATTTATTGGAAACGGAATTACAATATATTATTCAAGGTCGTCCAATTGTTTGTGTAGAAAAAGATACAAAAACTAAAAGGGAGAAAGCAAACACAATTAATGTTTTTTTCTTTATTGAGGATCTAATGGAAAAGGGGATATTAAAACCTCATACGATGGAAGTCTCAGCAGTGCAAAATGATAAAGCAGAATATCTAAAAACCATTTTTACCCCCGATGGTATTTTTATGGGCACTTTAGCTTCAGAAATAAATGTAGATGTATATTTTCCATTTAAATTTCTAAATTATCACTTTTTCATAGCAGGAGCAACAGGATCTGGGAAATCAAATCTGAACCAAGTTTTTATTGATGGACTACTTCAACATAACGCTAATGTTATTATGAACGGGAAGGGAAAAAGAGCTTCGATGTTAGCGATTGATGTACACGATGAATATGCATTGGGTTGTGTAGATTATGGTATTTACGACATTTTTAACGCAACTGAGAACAATAAGCAATTGTTTGGCAAATGGTTTTACCTATACCCTAATAAAGGAGAACCTCCTGCAGAACTTAAAAGTATGTCAGAACCCTGTATTATTAATCTTCAAGAGATCAAACCAGAGGATTTATTTTCAACTGGTACATTCAACGATTTACAAGTTGGTGCTGTGCATTCGGCTTATCGAGACAAAAAAGAAGATTATATTGAACATTTACTAGATGAATTATATACTCCTCCTGGAAATCATAACGATAAAACATTAGCTGCCATTAGGAGGAGATTGCATTGGTTAACTTACTCAAATATGTTTCAATCAAAAGCTAGTAGTAAACTACCAAAGATTGTTAAAAAATTAGAAAAAGGTCAGTTAGTGGTCTTCAATGTTTCAATGATTTCTGATCTGGAGCAATTTCTCTTTAATAGCGTCTTAGCTAGAACATTATTTGATACTAGAAAAGCCTTAAAATCATCAACAGACTTTAATTCTTTTGAAAATAAGTTAGAACGAGTATTACCAAAACCTTTTTACGATGTATTTAAATTTAATTTACAAAAGTTGTATATCAAAGCAGGAAACAAATTAAAGGATCCATTAGATTTACCTGTCGTAATTTTTACTATTGAAGAGGCTCCAAGCTTGCTAAGACCAGAGATGATGAGGTATAGTAATGTATTTAAAGATATTTCCCGTCAAGGAAGAAAATTTAATTTGGCTCTCGAAGTAATCTCTCAACAATATTCGCCAATTGATGACACAATCTTATCTAATATGAATACAGTCATAAATTTACCGTTGCGATCAGAAAAAGAAAAGTTAGCTGCTGCTAAAACTTTGGGTGGAGGGATTCAACAATCTGATCTTGAATCATTAACGGGAACGAGAGGAATTGGGTTAATATCGGCAATATGGTTAACGAACTTTCAAAAATTAAGAATTCCGTTATATGATGAGTACTTTAAAGGAAAATCGGAGGAATTTTATGAGAACTTTGCTAATGAGATGAAAAAACAAAATCCAACTCCTCCACCAACTAGTTTGCCATAAAAATTAAGCCAGAGGTGTAAGCGAATTTCTTTTGATTTTGAGTTAATCTCATTGGATGATTCATTAAAGAAGAGAACTGTTACTTCGCCTGATCAAATAATTAGAAGATTTAAAGAGAGTATGAAAGGGAGAATTACTAATTGGACGAAAGACGAAAAGATTGAGCTTGAAACAGATAAATTTGACAGTGATGATCCTTTAGAAAATTCTAGTAAGCTTTGTATTGATATGCCACATCAGATTATTAATGGAGATTTAGACGATTATGTGAGCGGAGATTTTAAAATCATAGGTTTTGATGAGAGTTCATATACAAATACTGGAACTTACGGAAAAATCGGAGCTTTCAAATTTGGAGAGTGTCAAGTTAGCTATAAAAACGATAAATACCAAAAGAATTTAATTATGTATAAGCCTATTTATGCTTACATTGAGGACAATGTACATAAACTTATCATTTATAGAGACGTTATTGAAAATTTCATAAAAAAATTGAAACAGGAATTTTATCATGGTAGTATGAAATATAATATAGAGGATATTGAGGATTGGTTTGAAAATACCTATAAAAAGAAAATTGATAAACATATAAATGAGCATAATTATTATTATCCTTCCCTAGGGCATGTTGTGGATAGGATTAGAACAGCGGATGAAATTTTAAAATCGCTAATTAGAATAAAAGACGAATCTAATTGGGGAAAAAATAAAAAGGTTGTTTTCTTAGGCGATGGAATTCATATGTTCCGCCAACACATCTTTCCTCCAGAAAGTTTTATTCGATTCTTTTATAATTTCATACAAACTTACGATATTAAATATTATAGTTTTTCAAAAACAAGTCGCCTAAGGGATGCTCAAGGCAATTTCATTTTATTATATTGGGATGATAAAATAAAAACTGAACCTTACATCGTTGAGTTACCAGAATTATCAAAATATACTAAAAGTTGGACTTACATTGTAAGATTTATTGAAGACAGCGCTTCCCTACGTTTTGATATTCCTGATTACTATGACACAACTGACGCTGCAATATTTCTCAAGAGATTAATCCCATTTTCGCCGTTTGGATACCCTTTAAGCTTAACAGGAGCTCACGAAGCAAGTACAATGCTTCCCATAGAAAAACATAATTTTGAAGCTCAATTCTTAACACTCCAACACGATCCTAAAACAAAAAGATTTATGCAAGTACATAGGCATAAAGTTATTCCCCCAAAATATTAATTAGAACTGAAAAGTGGTTGAAATTGGTCAAAATAATACATATGGCTGATACTCATCTGGGATATAGAGCTAGAAGAGGTACCATAAATAAATGGGCAATTCAGAATTATTCAAGACCATATGAACAAGAAATCTATGATTCTTTCTTAAAAGTAATGGACGAGGCTTCTAAAGTTAAAGATATAGACTTTTTAGTTCATTGCGGCGATATGTTTCACCACCCTTTTTTATATAACTCATATCCCCCACCAGAACCAGCTAGAAGAACTTTTAAAGAAGGATTAGACATTTTCTTCCGCAATACTAAAAATCAAGTTCCATTTATTTACATTGAAGGAAATCACGGTGTTTTCAGAGCATACGAGTATACCCCCTTTGAATCTCATATTAAAGGCGAGGAATATCCTAACCTCTACTATTTTAAAGAAAGAAATTTGATTGATGCTATTAAAGAGAGAAAATCTCTTAAGTTAGAATTTCCTGCAAAAAAGACTCGTTTTTATCTCTTTCCTTATTTTGAATTTAAAAGTTTTGAAAGTTATACCAATGAATATGATCGATGGATACAACTTCAATGTGCTCCTAATAATGATGGATTTATAAATATTGCTCTTGCTCATGGATCGATAGGAGATGACAGCTTACATAATAAAGTTAATAGTGATGATTTAGGTTATGATTATGTGGCTTTAGGTCATGAACACGGGTTTAAAAAAGTATCTAAAAATCATTTTTACTCAGGAAGTTTACTTCCAATGAATTTTAAAGAGATAAACGAAAAACAAAGTTATTTAATTGTAGAAATTGATGATAAAATCAAAACTCTGAATATCAAAACAGTATTTACAGATGAATTGTTAAAAAGAAAATTTGAAATAGTGACAATCGAGGTTTATCCTAACCAATCCTCAATAGATTTACAGAATCACATACAAAATGAATTAAAAGTTCATATAAGTAATAAGGGGTTCGATCCAAGTACTGCTGCTAGATTGAAATTTAATTTTACTGGTGAAATAACTTTTGAAAAAAATTGGCAAATAAACGAATTAATGTCTGATATTAGAAGGGATTGCTTTTCTGAACCTGAAAAGTATAATATATTACAGTTAATTTGGAAAATTTATGATATTTCTGAATCACTTGAAGATGACATTAGTGCTGGTACAATTCAAGATTATATATTAGAAAAACCTGATGATGAATTTAAAACATTTGTATCCGAAAAACTAAACGAAGAACAGAGTAATTTTAATGTTGATAAATTGACATTGATCGGAATGAGAGCGTTAAAAAAAGCTTTAAGAACAATGGAAAGAGAAAAGGAGGTTTAATTTAGTAGTGCAAATTACTAAGCTTGTCTTTAAAAATTTTATGGGTTTCAAGCAATTAGAATTACCAAAAGCGAATGAGAATTTACCTGAGGGATTAATTCTCATTAGTGGCCAAAATTCTTACGGAAAATCGACAATTCTTGAAGGAGTTCTATTTGCTTTTTTTGGACCAAAAATCTTTAGCGCAAGAAATGCTGCGTCATTTATTACTTATGGTGAATCTAAAGCAGAAGTAACAATATTTTTTACATTAGACAATACAAAGTATAACATTTATCGCAAATGGGGAAGAACAGGCGCTACATCTACTAAATTGTTCGAATGGGTTAAAACCACTTATCGTGAAATTAAGACCTTTAATATTGAAAATTTTTTTGAGATTTCTACCGAACAAGCATTAAATACCGTTTTCGTTAGACAAGGAGAGGTAGAAGAGTTGGCAAATAAAAAAGGTGCTGACTTAAGAGAAATGATAATTGATCTTTTTAGACTTAATATTATTGACGATGCATTATCCTTTCTAGATACAGAATCGAAAAATGAAAAATACAATAAGGAAAAATTAGAAAAACAAAGAGTACCAATTGAACGAATTGAAAAAGATATCAAATCTATATCACTCGAAAATTCAGATTTAGAAAAAGACCTAATTGAAAGTAAGAAAAAAAAAGAAACACACGAACAGAAATTGTTATCTTTTCCTTCAGATGAATTGATTTCAAATATAGAAAAACTTTATAGTCAAAAAGAGATTTTGGAAGAAAAATTCTATTCCTATAAAAATGATTTTCAAACTAAAATTAAAAATACCTTATTAGACATAAAGGATTTTGAACAGATAAAAAGCATCATCGATAAAGTGAATAATCTTACGAACGAGAAGAATAACACTATTATACAAAAGGAGCTTTTGGATAAACAGCGCGCTGCTACTATTAAAGGATTAGGAAAGACTAGGGGGCGCATTGAAGATAACCAATTAAAATTAAAAGAAATGGAAAAAAGTTTAAGTTTTACTTCAAAAGAAAATGGATTGAATATTGCTTTATGTCCCACATGCCAAAATGAGTTAACTAAAGAGCATTATGATGATATAGTTGCTAAATTTAAGAATGAAATCCAAATAAATCAAGATAAAATTAAGAATATTACTAAAATTCTCGAGAATTTGGATAATGAGATTAATAAATTCCAAAACAAGCTTGATGCAATTAAAAATCAAATTACAATAACCCATGGATTAAAAGAAGATTTTGAAAATTACCAGAAATATGAGTTAGAACTTAAAAAAGTAATTGAAGATATAGAAAACTTCGACAAAAAAAATAAATCTAAATTCGTTGAATTGAGTGCTGAAAAGGTAAAGGTACTTTCTATTGAAAAAAAAACACTCGCTACAGAATTAAAAGCAATAGAAAAAGAATATGATGAAAAACAAAAGAAATTCAAGATTAATCAGAATAAAATTGTCAAATTAGAAGAAGAAATTAACCACATGAAAGAATTACAGAAGATTATTGGAGATCTTGAAATAGAAATAGACCATATAAACAAAGCTAAAGAACTTGTGAGAAGGTTTGTAACTGAATACATGGTAGTAAAACGATTAGTTAAAAATATCGCTCTAACAACAAATAAGTACATTAAGGACTTTACTTCCGGTCAATATAGCGATTTACTTCTGGATTTATCAGGAACAAGGAAAACGGGATTATCGCTTAAAATCAAGGATAATTTTAATGGCGTCCATGAATCAATAGAAGTTCTCTCGGGGGGAGACAAGACTGCGCTAGGGATGGCTCTTCGCTTAGCCATTTCAGAATTAATGAGCAAAATTCGACCAATAAAAGAATCTGAGAAGAAAAATCCAAAAATCGACATTTTGCTTTTAGACGAACCTTTAGCTGCTCTTGATGCTATTCGAAGAGAGCGGATTCTTAAACATTTAATTAAGTCAAAAACATTTTCACAAATCTTTCTCATTACACATACAGAGATCCCCTCAGATATCAACACACATAAAATATATGTAAGTAAAGATCATTCGACCGGTATAAGCACTGCAACTTTTAAGAGGGAAGCTAAAAAGATTAGTTCCTTGATAAATCCCTAACTATGTAGATTCATTTCAAATAATAAAAAAAAGAAAGATTGATTATTTTTTGAATTTGGTTATAAATCTCGTGCTTTTACAGTTTTTCGCCCATTAGCTTGAGCGCGTGCACAAGCTTTGTCAAGAATCCAAACGATCATCTCATTTAACGCTTCTCCGTCAAGAATTCCTGAGCTTGTATTAAGATCGTGTGATTTAATATATTCCCGAACTTTAGATTTTACAAATAATGGTTCTACTTTATCTTTTTTTGCCATAATTTTTCTTCCTCTTCTTATACTTTTATTAAATTTAAGTTAATTTAGTAAAAAATCAGAATATAAATTGATTTTTTATTAATATTAATTATTACAATTTGAGTTTTTAAATCTTATTACAAATCCTTAATAATTATTCCATTAAAACCACTCTTGAACCTATCTGAAAGCCCAATTATTCATTTTAAATCTATAATTCTGCTGGCGTGGAGTTTAAAATAAAGAAAAAATACTTGCTAATTTGAATAAGACATATAAAAATTTAAAGATTAATTAAGAAAAAAAAGAGAGATTTTTTGTTTTAGCGAAGAGAATTTAATTCTTAGTTTCACTATTTATTTTGGGGGACTTAGCACTATTTCAATGCTTGACACATTGTTATTTTGCCCATTTTCGCCTTCGAGTTGTTCTGTGGAGAGCCTGATTTCTTTGTATTCAGTTCCTTTTAAGAATCTATTTCTCAAAATTTCACACACATCAACTGCGTGTGAAATAGCTCTACCTCGGGCCTTAACAGTACAATCCTCACCTTTATTAAGGATCATCATTGTAGCCATTACATAATTCATAGTTGGCCGTCGACCGACAAAAACGCTATTTGCTTCTTTTGACATATTATTTACCTCTAAGTTTTATTTTCTATTGTTTTAATTTTGTATTTTTTGTATACTGTACTGATGGTCTCTCGTAATGTTTTATTACGATTTGATATTACATTTTTTTAAATATTTTCTTTCATAAAAATATTATTGTCCTCTTAATAACATGATTAAATATTCTATACTCAATTTTACATTATTTATTAATGAGGTTAATAGATTAGTTTTTTAAAAAAATTAATATCTAAATTATAAGCTTGGGTGAAGTCGAAGCCATTTAAATTTACAAATTTTATAAAAGAATAGTAGATTAGAAAGCCTAATTTTTAATTTTTATACTTATTCTTCTCTTTGGGTTTCTACTTTAATATCTTTATGACTATCTGCATTTAATTTATCTTGATCCTTATCTTCCCCTTTAATAATGTCTCTAACTATGCTAATAATTAGAAGCGCTGAAATAATAACCAGTAAAGGAATCAATAACCCAGTATTCGTCAAAAAGATTTTAACCCAACCGATATAGGGTATACCTCCTATCACTATACCGATTACGTTGGATTCTGGAACAGGATCTGGATCTGGTAATGAGTTAGCGTCTCCTTTAGTTTCGAAAAACCATTCATCGCCAACTTGATACTTGTTGATAACGCGATGAACAATAGGTTCTTGAGGTGCACCAGTCCATGGAGCGTTAAATACTATTACATCACCCTCTTTATCCTCAGCAGTACCATTTTTAATGTTTTCAGCATCGGTTCCCATTACGAATAATAAGTCCCCTTCGTGGATGGTGGGTTCCATTGAGCCACTAATTACTACTACTATAGGGGTTTCAGTATTTAAAGTAACTTGCAAAATGAAATAGACAAAAAAAGAGCCAAAGAATGCTAAAATTATCATTGCTACCGCTATAATTACTTTTTTGTGAGGTATGGGTTTTTTTCCTTTTTCGTTTGCGTTCTTCATGTATTATTCAATCGTGTTTAAAATATACTCTTACTCTTGTCTAAATAAATAAATATGCTAATATAAATTTTGTTCTAACACCTATAATTGGATTTATTACGGTATATCAGGTGATTGTAGCAACTTTTTGATCAAGTGTGGATCTAGTGATTTTTGAGATAGTATTTTATATTATAACATCTTAATCTAATAGTATTCATTTAATATTAAGATATTTGAGAGTTTTATTGGGTAAGGTGTTTCTAGATGATTATGGAAGACCCTATTTTAAAGAATTACATTATTGGAGACATTATTAGAGAGGTAGAAGAAAAAGGATTATTCATAGAAAAAATTTATGTAGAAAATTTTATTGATAATTTCATAAGCGAATATGAGCGATTACCAAAAAAGAGCGAAATTAAACCTATTGTTACGAGTTATCTAAAAATGCTTGAAACCCAGAAACCAGTAACAGAGATTCATCATGAATCTACAATTCTTAAAGCAAATTCTAATTTGATAGATCCAGTTGTTAAAAATTTCATCCAGAAAAAGAATTTGATTAATTCTATAAACAATGATGGGCTTTTTACTCATTCAAGAGAAATTATTACAATTCCAAAACCCGAAGGGCGTCGATTATGTCCTATTTGTGAAAATGAGAACTGGTACAAAATTCACGAATCAATTGACAAGAACGATATTATCAGTCATTTTCCACGAGTCTATGGTAAAATTTATACCTGCAGTGGCTGTGGATGTGTTTGGAAAGAGAAATAACTTTAAAAACCCAAGGAATTTGAAAGATACTCTTTTTTATAAGATTACATTTTTTGAAAAAATTAGCATGTGTTCCTAAGATTTTAGGCTATAACTTTTAAATAGTTTTAGACTTAAATTTATATTATACCAATACAAGATTTTTAACTATAAAAAA
>JBHLLM010000047.1:0-11503 GCA_048885575.1 Candidatus Hermodarchaeota archaeon | reverse complement strand
AAATCCTTATCATCGCGGATGGTATGAGTTCTAAGTTAGCCATTAAAACAGGAATGAGAAATAAATGGCAGATTGAAGAAATTGGATTAGCAAAATGCGCTATAATGGAAGGGGAGAACAATTTAGATAAAGAAACAATATCTTTCTTTTTTAGAAAATATAAAGGATATGGTTGGATATTCCCTCTTGATAGAAATCGTTTCAATATTGGTTGCGGTACTTGGTTAGATGGAAATTTAAATAAAAACTTAAATCAAGCATATCAAGAGTTTATAAATGACCCTTTCATAAAGGATTTTTTTCCAAAAAAGTATTATAAAGAAATTTGGAAAGGAGCTTACCCACTTCCAGCATTAGGTGTGAAAGAAAAATGTCTACATAGAGATAATATTCTAATAATTGGAGACGCTGCTGGTTTTGTCTCACCTATAAGTGGAGAGGGAATTCATTCAAGTATAGTATCTGGAAATGCAGCGGGTGAAATTGTTTGTGACGCTTTAAAGGATGGTGATTTTTCGAATCAGAGGCTAAAGCAGTATAGACACTATCCGAATATTAAAAAAATTATTAGAAATTTTAAGATTAAAGTTTCAATAGTTGAATTTTTATTTGAAAATGAGGGTCAGAACCTCTCTAAAATGTTAGAATTAGCTGAGACTGAAGAATCCATGAAGGAGGAAGTTATTAATATGTTCTTATCTAATAGTCCACCTTCGAAAGAATTGCTTTCTAAGATCAAATTATAATTTCTATCATTTTATACCCTTTATTTCTTAGGTAGGTTTAAAAATAATTTATATATGATCAAGAATAGTCATAATATACATTTTGAGTTTTTATACAAAAATGTTAAATTGATTAAAAGGTGAAATTAAATGGTAATAGTTATTATGCGACTAATTCAGAAAATAGCAAATGGTAAATGGGATGAATTAGAAGAGCTTGATAAAAAATACACTGAGCTTGAGAATAATTTAGGTTATCCTCCAAAAAAGAGATTCCGCAGTCTTACGGGAGCTTATGACAATAATGTAATTATTATTGAAAGAGAGTGGCAAAGTTTATCAAAAATGGAGAAAATAATGACAAAGGGTTTCTTAGATCCTGAAATAACCAAATTAGATAAAAAACTAGATTCAATTATAGAATGGCAAAAAACAGAATTATATGTACCTCATCCACCATTTCCTGAATAATAAACTTTTTTAAAACCTTACTACTTTTTCTTTTTTTTTACAATGACATGATTAAATAATGTTTATAGCGTTTCTTATCCTTTTCAAAATAAGTTACCATGGAAAAACTAAAGAGCAATATCCTTCATATCTATAATCTGGTACCACCTCCAGTATATGGGTTGTTATCAGCAATATTAGGGATAAGTGGAGATATAATTTCTATTATGCTCTTCCAAGGATTTAGTTTAAATCATATGATAAGTGCTTTAGGAACAGGTCCAGGAGGCATATTTTTTAATATTGGAACAATTTTAGCTGGATTTTTCGCCTTTTTATTTTATCTACATTTATTCAAAGTAATTGGAAAAGAAACTAATGATCCAAAATTACACCGAGTAGGAAGGTTTTTCGCAATTAATTCTTGTATTTTTTTTTCTCTTGTAGGCGTTTTTCCCACTTCGTTAATACTTATAATTTTTGTTCTTCATGGAACTTTTGCATTATTTAGTTGGTTGAGTGCAATCATTTATTTAACTATATTTAGCCTTCTAATTCTTAAAAGTAAGATTTTTCCAAGATTTTTTATATACTTAGCACTTACAACGGCAGGTACAATGGTAGTGTTCTTGTTGACATGGATACCTCTAATAGAATGGATTATGGCTTTAGCAGTCTCAATTTGGATTACTCTAATTTCTGTTTATATGCTTTTTCGTAAGTTCTAACTCCATATTCTTTAGATATTTTCTATCATTCAAATTATAAAATAATTTTAAAGCGATATTTAATAAATTTAAGTTAATGGCAGAATTAATTGGTTATATTTTAACTTTAGACGCCTTATTCACATGGGGAATCGCTTCTTTAGTATATAAATTTAGTTTAGGCAAAATTGAGTCAAAACCGAGCTTACTTTTCAGACTGATCTTTGTAACTTGTTCGACATTTCTGCTTTCTCTAATACTTGGTGCATTTTCTTCTATATTTATGCTAAATCCCCAAAATTTTGCTGAATATCTTGTAGCGTGCTTAGTTTCCGGATTATCCGTTACATTTGGTGATTTATTATATTTCATCTCTTTAGAAAAAATTGATGTGTCACGTGCATTTCCCCTAACTCAATTAAGCCTAATATTTGTCTACCCATTTGCATTTATTTTATTTGGCGAAGAATTAAAAATTTCTATACTTTTAGGAGGTTCTCTGATTTTACTTAGCGTTTTTTTTTTAAGTTCTAAGGATAAACCAATGAGTATAAACGATAATCCAGAAAAAGAAAAAAAGGATACGGAAAGTTTAATTATAGGAGTTTTGTTCGCAATTGGAGCCGCATTTTTATGGGGTCTTGCTATAGTTGCATTTAACCAAGCAAGAATTATTTCCAATGATGTTTTCGCAACAAATTTTGTTAGAGTTTTTTTTGGAGCAATCTTATTCTTAATAATTGGTATCTTTCAAAAAGATTTCTATTCTGGTTTTAAAAAAGCTAATAGAAAGTATATAAAATATTTTATATTTATAGGGATTGCAGGAGCTTTATCTTTGGGATTGGCTGATACTTTATTTTATAAGGCAGCAGAAATAAATGGTTTAGTTTTAACATCTACATTTACAGCTAATACACCAATGGTTCAACAAATTTTATCTATATTGATTTTAAAAGAGAAATTCCGTAAGAGATTTATATTTGCTGTTGGATTAATAATTATTGGTAATTACATCATTTTATTTTTATAAATTTCATTAATTTATGAAAGAATTACTATGATTAGAGTCGAGATACATTTATTAACAAATAATATTGTTTTACCTTTTCAAAATTTACGAGAAAATCACTTTCTAGATTTTGTCGAATTAAACAAACTATTTGCGTCAAAATCACTAGCAGAACACGGTTTAGGATTTTTAATTAATGTGTATAATGTAATAGATTCAGATAATCATAATAACTACAAACTTTTGAAAAAGATAGTATTTGATACCGGAGGTACTAATCTTACATATCTACATAACATAGACATTCGAGGATACCCATTATACGATGTAGATTGCATTGTATTGTCACATTGGCATTATGATCACACTGGGGGATTATTTAAAATTTTAGAACGAATAGATAAGAAAGTTCCAATTATCACTCATGAGAGTGCTAAGTTTGAGAGATTTTTTAAAAGAGTTAGAAATTTAAAAAATGAAGATTTGATGGGAAAAAATAGGATTGATCTATTATCTCTTCTATCATCTTCAAAAATTGTCAGTCAAGAACCAATAAATATCGAACATGTTAAAAATTTAGAGGGGCACATCCATTTTTCAAAGGAACCTTATGAAATCTTGAATGTCGAAGACCTTAAAATAGTTGTTAGCGGAGAAATTCCTAGAAATCACGCAGAAGAAGATTTTAATAATTTTTTTTCGCTTCAAGCTGGAATTCTTAATATTGATAAAATTTTAGACGATAAGTGCTTGATTTTAGAGTTTAAGGATAATATAATTTTGATAAATGGATGTTGTCATTCAGGTTTAATGAATACATTAGATTATGTTAATAATTATTCAGATAAACCAGTAAGTCATATTATAGGGGGATTTCATTTGGCAGGCGCATCTGATAAAAGGATTAGTATTACGCTAGAGTATTTATATTCGCAGAACCTGTTCAATAATACACTTTATCTTTTTCCAATTCATTGTAGCGGGGAAAAATTCATTGAAATGGTTAAAAAGAGTGGTAACAATAGAATCAAGGCGTTTAATCCAAGCGTTGGTACAACCTTCTATTTTAAATGAATTTTTTAAAAATTAACCTTTTTGTATATATTATTGTTGTATTCGGAACTCTTAATGAAGTAACAAATTAAATAATAAAAAATATAAAGTTAATTAGCAATAAAATTATTGATGATTAATTATGAGTAATCGCTCATTAATGAATAAACAAAAACTGATTGTTGATGATATAATATCTGTAATTCTGATAGTAATTCTATTTTCTCTTGCTTTATTTCTTCGATTACTAGCTATTATGTCAATTGCAGTATATTCTTTATTCTGTTTACAACTGTATGGATTATATAAAATCTACTGGAGTATTGTTAGTAGAAAAATAAAAGTGATATTTAGAGTTTTAGGTGTAGCACTTGGAATAGCATGTATTTATTTCCCGAGCTATATACTAAATTATATGTTCACAAAACCTCACATAGGTCCAAGCTATATTATATATTTCTTGAGTATACCTATTTTTCTTATAGGGCTTGCTGGATTCTTAAAGGGATTAATTATTAATGTGTATTCTCCTCTTCTTCGGTTATTAAACTCATTAATCGGGGCAACCACAGTAATTTTTACTCTTTTTGCTATTATTTTTGCGGAAACAGGGTTTGTGTTTCATCTTTTCACTCTATTGACCACTTTGACGCTCAATGGGATATTTAGAGCGGCTTTATATTTGAGTGAATATGGATTATCGTTAACAAGTTTTAAAAATTTAAAGCTTGTTTGGTTTATCATGGATTCACCACCTGTACTTTCACAAGAGGAAAATCTATTCTATATGTAAAGCAAAATCTCAAGAATTTTAAAACTCAAACTTAGGTTTTAGTATATTAATATATCATAGTCTTTTATTAATACATAATATATAAAATTTAAAAAATAACTAATTCAAAGTATTTGGTAAAATTATGTCTGAAATTCATTTTAATAAAGAAAAAGGATCTCAATTAAAACTATTCACTCCTGGACCCGTTTACGTACCAGAGAGAATATTAGCTGAAATGGCAAAACCAAACGATACACATAGATCAAAAGCTTACTCAGAAATGCATCAACTTGTAGAAGAAGGACTTAAAAAGCTTTTATATACATCTAATACAATTCTTATTTCCACATCGAGCGCTACTGGCTTAATGGAAGCTTGCGTAAGGAATTTAATCAAAGAAGATGAAAAAGCATTATTTCTCTCGATCGGAGCATTTGGAGATCGTTGGCATAAAATTGGAGTTACCAACGGAAAAATAGCCGTAAAAGAAACTGTGGAATGGGGTAAGGCAATAACTCCTGAATTTGCCCAAGAAGCATTAAATAAAGATAAATATGCTGTTGTTTTTATTCAATCAAACGAAACTTCTACAGGGGTTTACAATCCTATTGACGATGTTGTTCCCCTTATTAAAGATTCTGGTGCTTTGGTGTGCGTGGATGCTACTTCATCTATGGCAGGGGTAAAGATTGAAGTTGATAAATTAGGAATTGATGTTTGCTTGGCATCAGTGCAAAAAGCTCTTACTATTCCTCCAGGATTAGCCGTGTGTTCAATATCCTCAGCAGCATTAGAGAAAGTCCCTCAAGTTAAAAACAGAGGTTTATACTTCGACTTTCTTGATTTAGTGAAACAAAACGAAAAGCATCAGACACCATCAACTCCTCCGATTCCTCAAATTAGAGCATTAGCTTCTCAATTAGATTACATCTTGAACCATGAAGGATTAGAAAATAGATTTGAGAGACACATTCGCCTTGGGAAACGCACAAGAATTTGGGCAAGAGATGTTAATTTTGAAATGTTTCCAGAAAAAGGATATGAATCGAATACAGTATCTACTATGAAAAACTCCATAAATATTGATATTTCGAAAATGGTTTCAACTCTGTTAGATAGGGGATATCGTATTGTTAATGGATATGGAGATTTGAGGAATATAACGTTCCGTATTGGTCATATGGGTGAAATTACGGTAAAAGAGCTTGAAGAAATGCTAAAAGTTCTAACTGATATCGTATCTGAGTTAAAAATGAACCAATAACTATAATATATCTAACCATTTCTTTTTTTTATTAAAATTTCTTGCGATATTTTCGCCAGAATCGTTTTTTAGAATCATTAAAGATATCTATTTAAATCTAAAAAAGTTCTTTAAACATAATCGTACTAAAAATATTATCAATCTTTTTCAACATATTTGTAGTGATTAATATGAAAATTTTAATAAGCGATGAATTAGAAGAAGAAGGAATAAAAATTTTTATGGATAATGGATTTGAGGTCGTCAAGAACTTCGAGATAACCAATGATCAACTTAAAAATGAAATTGGAAATTATGATGGGATTGTTGTCCGTTCTCGAACAAAGTTGACAGCGGAGGTTTTAGAAAATGCAAAACAACTTAAGGTTATTGGCCGAGCAGGAGTAGGTTTGGATAATGTTGATAGGAAAAAAGCGGCAGAAATGAGTATTGAAGTTTTAAACACACCAGAAGCACCATCCGTTTCAGTAGCAGAGTTAGCATTAGGTTTGATGTTTACTTTAGCTAGACACATCTCAAATGCTGATAGAACAATGCATAATGGAGAATGGAAGAAAAGTCAATATCTTGGCTATACCTTGAAAGGTAAAAAATTGGGATTAATAGGATTCGGAAACATAGCAAAACAATTAGCAAAAAAAGCACTAGCTTTAGAAATGGAAGTAGGAGTTTACTCAAGATTCAGTAGAGGCCCTCAAGCAGTTGAAGAAGCTAAAAACTTAGGATGTAAGATTTATTCTTCTATTGATCAATTACTCCGGGAAGTACAAATCGTATCGTTACATCTACCTGTAACATCTGAAACAGAGAACACGATTAATGCCACAAACATAAAATTAATGAAAAAAGATTCAATTCTTATTAATACTGCTAGAGGAAAGCTTATTGAAGAAAAAGCCTTAATTAATGCCTTAGAAAATAAGGAAATCGCTGGAGCGGCATTGGATGTTTTTAGAGAGGAACCTTTGAAAGATTTTGGGTTAATTAAATGCGAAGGGAACTTGATTCTTACACCTCATATTGGAGCTCAAACAATAGAAACTCAAATCGATGCTGCTACGAAAATCGCTGAAAAAATGTCAAATTTCTTAAAAAATCTTTAAATTTTGTTTTTTATTTAAATTTTCTTCCCTTATTATGCTCATGAATAGCTAAATTTTTATTATTTTAACAATCGTAGAAAAATAAGCTCCTGAAAGCTCCGATTCCTCTGGTCTTTCTGGTGTGAAAAAATTAGCATTCTTATATATAGTATTGGCAAATGGTAATCCAGAATAAATTAAAGCTGTCCCAGTTTTCAAATTGCCATTTTGTTCTAGAATAAATTTTTCTTCACCAAATTTGTTTGAGACTAATACTTCTTCCTTGGGTTGTAGCTCAATTGATTCGATATCATCGGGATTTAAAAAGATTTTACCAAAAATTTCCTCGAATTCTTTGTGAATTCCACCCATTTGGGAGTGTATGAAATATTTATGAGCCGGTGAGAGTAAATAAAACTCGTTTTGGCTTCTATGTATTAAAGAATCTCGTTCAGAGTCAAATAATTCTAAATTAGAAGTTTGAATCTGAATTTTCCCATTTAAAGTTGGGAAATTTAAATTTTCATAAGGAATATCATTAATTCCAAACGGAATGTAGTATCCATTGAGTTCCAAGCTTTGTTGAACTTCCTTTGGTAATAGTTCGAAGCATTTTTTGAAGATATCTTGCTGTGTTTCTTGAAAAAAGTGGGCATCCATCCATCTATTTTTATTAGCTAATTTATTAGCTAATAATTGAAAAAATTCGTAATTTGATAAACAATTCAAATAAGGACACGGCCCTCCTTGATTTATCGAGATACCAGGGATAAAATAGGGCGTTATAAAATCATCACATTCAAGATCGAACTTTACGGGGATAACAATATCTGCAAATTTTGTCGTCTCATTTAAAAACATGTCCAATACTACTACATAAAGATCATCTCGGGATAAAGATTTTCTTAAGATGATCTGATTTGGGAGAGAACTCGCAGGATTAAGATTGTATACAAATAGCATCTTATACATGTTCGAGTTTAAAGAAGATCCGAGAGTTACCAAGGGGATCCTGTTATATTGAGAATATAATTTTGGCTGAATGATATATTCCATAAGAGAATCTGTAATTTTCTTACTGAAGCCACTTTGGGAATATATAAATCCTGTTCCCCGTTTTCCGAAATTACCGAGGAGGATTTGGATTAATGCGATGGAATAGAGATTTTTTCCTCCATAAAAATACTTCTGGGGGCCAAATCCTACTAGGAAAATAGTTTTATGTTGAAATTTAAAGAGCATTCCTATAAATGTATCTAAAATTTCACTAGTTAACCCAGTATGGTGTAAAATTTTGTCTTCATCAATTTTTTCAACTTTAGCAAAAATTTTCTCATAGTTGTCAACATGATGGAGAAGGAAATTCCTATCGTATTTTTCACCTATTAGAATTTTATTCATGATATATTTTGCAATCAGGTAATCAGTACCTTGAAAAGGTTGCAGATGCAAGGTTGCATTTTCTACTAATTTAGTTTTGACAGGATTCACTACAACAACGGATGAGCCATTTTCTATTGCTTTTTGAAGCAAAAAATAAGCATGATTATTTCGATCAGACAAATTACTGCCCCAAATTACAATTAATTTATTATTGGGGTTATTTATTTGGAAAGGATTTGTTGTAGAATAATTACCAAACATTTGACTTAAAGCATAATTTCCAGCTTCATTACATATACCACCAGTTGTTATTGTAGCACCAAGCTTGCCAAAGAATCTTATTGGAGAAAATTTCGATATTAAACCGCTGTTTCCCGCATAATATGCGGCTAAAATAGAAGAAGGTTCAAAGCTTTTTATTTTTGTTATTAGGTTTTCTGAAATAAGATTTATCGCATTTTTAATACTAGTTGGTTTAAAGGAGTTTGACCCTTTTGGACCCGAACGAACCAATGCGGATTTCAAACGATCAGGATGATAAAGCAGTTCTTCCCTATAAGTTAGTTTAGGGCAAAAAAATCCGTTTGTAAAAGGGTGCTTTTTTAAAGGTTTAGCAGTTAAAAATTTCTTTTCAGGAGCTTGATCATTCCATTCTCCCACAAATACACATGATCCATAGCAATCTTTAGAACATGTTCCATATCTTTTTCTATTTTTTATGGGGTTATTCAATCTAATATGCTCCTATTCTAAATAATAATTGTTATTCTTCACTTAAATCGTGAAGAACTAAACCTGATAAAAGTTTAGGATCAAACCATGTCGATTTTGGGGGCATCACGCCTCCGGAATCAGCTATTGCTTCCAAGTCCTCTATATCAACAGGGTATAGGTTAAAAAGTAAATCATTACCTTTTTCGGTTGTATACTTTTCCATACTTTTTGGATCCTCTAAACCTCCAACAAAAAAGATGTTATCATCGGCCCGAATGTCGAATATTCCTAATATTGGTCCCAAAACTTTATCTTGAAGAATCGCAACATCCAAACTGTCTCTTCTCGAGTTAAACGATTTTTCTTTAGATTCTAATTTATACCATTTTCCTTTTATACAGAGAGCTAATTGATTTTTTTTAGTTGGATTAAAAGCTTTTTTAACAGTCTTAACTTGAAAAATTTCTTCCAAATTTCTTAAAAACTTATCTACATCATATGATAATCTTTTTATAACTCGATTGTATGGTAAAATTCGAATTTGATCGTCTGAAGCTATATATGACAACAAAAATTGCCAAGGGGCATTAGGTTTTTCATTTCCGTTAGTATTATTCATTTGAATCTTACGATACTCTGCCGCACTTGCTGCTCGGTGATGTCCATCAGCAATGTAGAGTTTTTTATTCTTAAAGAGAACAGATAATTGGTTAATAATGTTAGGATCTGTTTCCTGCCAGAGTAAGTGGCGATACCCGTATTTATTGAAGTCAAATTTAGGTTTGTTTTGTTTAATCTGTTCTATCAGTTTATTAATCTCAACATCGGGACGATAAACTGTCCATACAAGTCCTGCTGCAACATTGGTTGTTGTTATGTGTTTGGTTCGATCTTTTAATGGCTCTTCGCGAGTATGTTCGTGTTTAACTATCTGATCTTCCTCATAATCTTGAAGGGCTATTCCTATGATTAATCCTTCTTGACTAAATTGAGAGGATTCTTGACGATATACGAAGATGCTTTTCTTTTCTTCTCGAACAATAAGATTAGATGTTTTAAATCTTGTATAAGCTTTTAAAGCATTTTTATAGACTTCTTCTCCTTCACCATCAGGAAGGATTAAATGAATTAACGAATTAGCATTTTGTTTTAATTCTTGTTCTTCAACTTTCCCAATGACATCATATGGGTTTGTAGTGAACTCATTTGGATTAGTAGGGCAATAAGGACGGAGAGCTGATATTCTAACCATGATATGAAGTAGAAGTAATTAACTCTTAAATTAGTTTCTATTACTTTAAATCATGTTAAATCATATATTCAATCTGTTATTAGATTACCTTCGATTTTTAATAAATTTCTTTTAAGATTGATTTGCCATCCTTCATTCATTTTTCCCATAAAACCACCTATCTTTCCATCTTTTTTTATAACGCGATGACAAGGTATTATTAAAGGCAGGGGATTATTTCTAAGAACGCCTCCAACTGCTCTAAATGCTTTTGAGTTAATTTTTTCAGCTAATTCAGAGTAAGTAATAATTTCACCTGGCTTGACTTTCAGAAGAGCATCTAGAATTTTTTCTGAGAAATCAGTTTTAAATTTATCTTTTAGATCGATTATAACATCCATTTCTTGCAATTTCTCAAGTAAATCTATTTTACCATCTGATAAATATTCAATAATCGAGTTTTTTAATTGAAGAATAATCGAGTTTTCTTTAGTGCTTTCATTTTTAATTAATTTAAGATCAGACTCTTTAATATGTCTTAAAACATCCAACTCACTTTTAAAAAAGCTAATCTCTTTTAATTCGATCTTTTGTTGACTCTTATGATAATCGTACAAAACAAAAATAAATGGATCGATAAGTTTTGGTTTAAAGTAAAAAACAGTGATCTTATCCTACCTCTATTTCTTTAAATAATACGAATTCATAGTTAGATGCAAGAAATTTATCAATTCGATAAGTATATAAATTGATTCTATTATTTCACTATTAAAAGTTATTCATTATATTACTTAATATATATACATTTTTTTCAATTAGAACATATTCTTAACAGTAGATTGTTTTAAATAATTGAGGTTTTTAACCATGCCTAAAAATCTAAGAGATGCAATAGATAGTATTGAATCCAGCGAAAAGGAATCTGCTGTTCTTCAATCCAAGATCGACCGATTACAAGAAGTAATTGAAAAGCAAAAGCAGATCATCAATGGTCATGAAAGGGTTATTGAAGAACAAAAAGTAAAAATTAAGAGGATGTACGATGTTCCTGAAGACGTTTTAGAATTGAAGGAATTAGTTGGTACTCAAAGAGCAACACTTAACCAA